>JAJQJO010000119.1 GCA_021323495.1 Cellvibrio sp.
GCAGCTCACCCCCCCACCACTGTTAGCAACACTGCTGGCAGCCCTGCTTGAGGCTGGAGTTGAACCCGGTGCAACACTCGAGCGGCTCGATGATCCGGGTGCGACACTGGCTCGACTTGATGAAGCGGGTGCGACACTGGCTCGACTTGATGAGACGGGTACGACACTGGCCCGGCTCGATGAACTCGCCGGTGTTGAACTGGCACCACCCCCACCGATTTGCACATCAATACAACCATGGAAACGCTCATAGGTCGGCGGCTCACGGCCCCATTCGGCATAGATCACATGGCGGCCAGTGCGCGATGGCACGGTACAAGTGGTGTGGATATGCGCATTGGCTTTTTCTGCGCGCACATTGGGATATGCACCTGGATTATCGTCGTTGTACGGCAAATCGCAGAAAGGCTGGTCTTCAAAATCTGCCCAGGTCAATTCGCGCCCGACTTGATAGACAAAGCCTGGCTTGGTAATCCAATAGCGGAAATCGGATGTGTCATCAAAGTGCGGCCCGTTGCTGATATCCCAGGAGAAAACCAGCGGCCCCGAATTGATGTTATTAACCGGCCAATTGATGGAGTTATCCCAAGGTGTTTTGCCGCCTTTCCAGGTTTCACTATCGAATCCGCAGACATTTTTGGCGACTGGCCCAAGCACCTTACGACCCTGGTGGTGATTCAACACACTCATATACGAGTAACCACCATTGAAATCTGTCGCAAAAGCGTCGCCGCATACAGGATATTTGGCGGTCCCATTGGCGACCTCGTCAGGCTTGGTGACCTTGCCACAGAAATAATTGCGCGCGCCGGGGCTATCGACAAAACCATGCCCGAAACTGAGTGCAGAAAAGGCCAATAACATCGCGCCCAACCCACTATTTTTGATGAAATTCTTATTCATTATTCACGTCCTCACTTAACCGGATTTAGAGACGATTCCCGGATTCGGAAACCACCGTCGCCATCAGGCACACCTGTATTGCGGCACGATCATTTACCTTAATAAATAACCACGACTCCGTACTGGCGAACCAGGAGGCGATGCACAACCAGAAGTCCAACAGTGCTTATGAACGACAAAGTCATAGGAGAGAGCACATGCAATCTTATTATTGTTATGCCAACCACCAGCACTTACCATACTGGTAGACAAGTGGACAACCGAGCGGAAGATCTTCCACTTAAGCGACAGCGCTGTCAAACCAATGGAAAACTGAGGCGCCAGAAAAAACAACAATCAATATTTAGCGCTATAAAATTACAATTTAAGCGACAACAACAACGCTCTTGCCATTCAGTTCGCTGAACTGGTCGCGGCTGAAGAAACAAAATCGCCCGAAAAATTAGCCCCATCAATATTACCGTTTAACAAAATACGCAAATAAAGCGTTTTCGCCCGCGCCGGATTTTCAACCCTTACCACATAATAGCCACGCCCGTTTTCGTGAATCTGCGCTGCGCTTGCAGGCAGTTCCCGCCAGCTCTGGTCTAGTTGGGAAAGGTCAAACGGAGGTGGCGCGAGGGTGTAAGCCCGGGTCGTTGCCAGTGCTATCTCTACTGCTTTTTTTATGCTGACCGGCATATGCTCATGTCCCTCATGGGCCTGTGCCCACGGCGACAATATCCACAACACTACAGACGCGATAAATAGTAGCTGATACATAAAAGTCCCCCTTGGTTATTAATTATTCGCGCAGCAATTTGAACAAATTCCAATCGTCAGGGATAGCCTCTTGTTGGCAAAAACTGTGTCCGGGATGATTCCCCCAAGCGCAGGGGAGTTTGCTAAACTGCGGCCACTCACTTTTCCAGCAGCGCACTGCTTATTCAGGAATTATAAAAATATATGAATGAAAAACTGTTCATCCGCTTACAACACATGGTGCCGCAGCAACACCTTTCGCGCGCAGCTGGCTGGTTGGCCAGCACCAACAACCCGCTCATTAAAAACACGTTTATCCGCTGGTTTGTAAAGCGTTACCAAGTCGACATGAGCCTTGCCGTTGAAGAAAATCCACTCGCCTATAATTGCTTTAATGATTTTTTTACCCGCGCGTTAAAGCCGGGGGTCCGCCCGATAGATAAGGCACCTGACTCAATTGTGTGTCCCGCCGATGGCGCTATAAGCCAAGCAGGCAAAATTATTGATGGCCGTATCTTTCAAGCGAAAGGACAGGACTTTACGACACTGGAATTGCTTGGTGGCGATGAAGCTCTCGCTGCCGAATTCGCCGATGGTAGTTTCGCTACCGTGTATTTATCGCCGCGCGATTATCACCGTGTACACATGCCCTACAGTGGCAAGTTACGCGCAATGGTAAGCATTCCCGGTGAATTATTTTCGGTCAATACAGTCACCGCTGAAAATGTGCCACGGCTGTTCGCCCGTAACGAACGCGCCGCAGCGATTTTCGATACAGACATAGGTCCCATGGCCGTCGTGTTAGTAGGTGCGATGATTGTGGCAGGCATTGAAACTGTGTGGGATGGACAAATTGCGCCCTTTGCCAGCCGCGAGCTGGCTACTTCACTTTATCCTTACCAAAACATAATGCTCGACAAAGGCGATGAAATGGGCCGTTTCAAATTAGGTTCTACCGCAGTAGTTCTGTTTGCCAAAGACAAGATACGTTGGGATGAAAAATTCTGCGCAGGTATGCCCACCAAAATGGGGGAACATATGGGCAAAATACTCACCCGATAATAAATAAAAAAGGCCGATCAAATTGAGCGGCCTTTTTTATTTTACTTGCTCTTTTAATTAATCGCGCGGCTCGTCTTTGGGTTGATTACCCGGATAATCCTTGCGCAACTCCAGCGGTTTATCAATAGTCTTCCGCAGTTTAATGTTGATCAACTCTACACCGAGCGAGAAGGCCATAGCAAAATAGATGTAGCCCTTGGGCACATGCACGTCAAAGCCTTCCACCAACAAGGCGAAACCGACCACAACCAAAAACGACAGGGCAAGCACTTTGATGGTGGGATGGGTATCAACAAACTCACCGATCGATTTAGCAGCAAATAGCATCACACCGACCGCAATAATAATTGCCGTTGCCATAATCGGTACCTGGCTGACCAACCCCACGGCAGTAATGACTGAATCCAGCGAAAAAACAATATCCAGCACCGCAATTTGCACCAGTACTACAAGCAATCCGTGAGCAGCAATATTGCGCTCGGTTTCAATCGCTCCCTCGAGGCTGCCATGGATTTCATGGGTTGCCTTGGCAATAAGGAATAAACCGCCACCGATCAAAATAATATCCCGTCCCGATACTTCGTGTCCGAGCACCGTAAATAACGGTTCAACCAATCCCATAATCCAGGCTAACGAAAAGAGCAGTGCAAGGCGCGTAATCATCGCCAACCCCAAGCCAACATTACGCGCAAATTTGCGCTGCTTTTCAGGTAACCGCCCCACGAGGATCGAAATAAAAATAATATTGTCGATCCCTAATACAATCTCTAATGCCGTTAACGTTGCCAATGCAACCCAGGCTTCCGGACTTGCCAACCATTCAAACATCATTTAACTCTCATGAATTAATAACACGCAAACTCATCGCCACCAATTGGTTGGGCAGGTGAATATTGCTCGCAAAACAACCCGATACCCGCGATTGGGCCAACAAGGGAGGCCGATTGTAACCCGTACACCCCGGCGGAAGGCAACAACTTCGGCTCAAGGAATAGTTAAGAATGCACGGAAAAAACTTTAAGCCAGCTGCATTTTCAATCAATGGCCTATAAAAAAACCGCAAGTGGTTGCTTGCGGTTTTTATCGGTGCGGAAGCCATTAGTACCCGCAAATAGCTTATTTCAGCTTCAGGTGCGTGTTGTTAAGCGACTCAAGAGCGCCATTAGGCCCTTCTTTTCATTTTTCATCAAATAATGATCGCGGATTCCAGCGATGTCTACGTCATAACTGCCCGGCTCAAGATCGCGTGCGATTTCGATTTTTTCAATTTCGTAACGGGACTTTTTGCCGGAATCAAGCAACTCCTGTTTACGTTTATCGTCCTCGGATAGATCCAGCAATAAGTATTCGGCGAGCGGCTGTTTATAGGCATCCAGCACGACAATGACGCGAGGCTTCAAACGCCGCTCGAAGTTTTGTTCAACTACAACCGCCACCTCACCAGTACTTAATTCCACTAAAGTGCCAGTGGGATACAAGCCAATAGCGCGAATAAACTCAACAACCAGCTCTTCCTGAAATTCAATATTGCGCAATTCATAGAGTTTGGCGACTGCCTTGGACGGAGCGATCGGGTGGCGCGAGCCACGGGGATTGGTGACATGGTCATAAAAGGTCACAATACCGGCGATCTTACCGAGCAGAGGAATTTTGTCGCCCGCCATACCTTGCGGAAAGCCGCTGCCATTCAGGCGTTCACAGTGGGTTTTCACCACACTGATTACCCGTGGCTCAACACCGGGAGTTTTGCGCAGGATTTCACATCCAATCTCTACAAAAGATTCATATATATGTTCTTCTTCAGCGCTGCGCTCGATTTTGGACAAGAGCGCTAAATCCAGCATGACTTTACCTACATCCTTGAGCAACACCCCCATCGCCAACACGTCCAGATCGCGCTTGGGCAGACCGATATGGCGACCAAATAAAATCGCCCATACTGACGAACGCACAGCGTGGCTGTAGGTATATTCATCTTTTTCCTGCACCCGGGAGAGCCAGGTAAAAGCGTCGGGATTGCGCAGTACGCTATCCACCATTTCGCTGGCGACGCGCTTGGTCTCACCCAGCGAGAGGGCGTCAAACTGGTTTTTTTCCAGTTGATCCATTACCTCAACTACGGCTCCATATACTTTCTGGTGAAGTTGGCGGGCTTTTTTGACCTCGCGCTGCAGCGGTTCAACTTCACGATAGAGGCCACGTTGGATTTTGAGCGGTGCAACCGTATCGTTAAACGAACCTACCCGCTCGCGGGTCGTCGGTTTTTTAGCAGAAGGTGCGATGGTTTTGAGGTTAGCGGCAATCGGGCCGCGCCCTTTTTCTACGTCGATAAAAACGTAGTTACAGAGCGCCTTGAGCTGATTGATTTCACCCAGGTCGCGCAGGTAAAACCCCTGCAACGGAAAGGGAGTCTGTGACCAGGGACGATCCAACCCTGACACATACATACCTATGGTTAACTCGTTGACGTCAACTTTAACCTGCTTTATTCCCACGCCTATTCCCCATATCACCCGCAGGTGCGTATTATCAGCCTTATTAGATCGGGATTTGCCGGCTGTAAACCGGGCGCACAGAGAAATCAATAAATTTCCCTGAAGTACCTGACTCAGGTTTTAAATCTTCCTAAAAAAAATCGTAATATTACTCGAGTGTAATCAAGAAAGATGCGCCATGCCAGAGCTTGCAGATTAAAGGCAAAATAAGCCGCCCACAAGGCATCCTGCTTATTGGTGATACTGCGCCGAAAGGTCATGCACCGCATCGATGAACGCACCCGCATGGGCGGGATCAACCTCTGGAGTTATGCCATGCCCCAGATTGAACACGTGCCCGGAGCCACTACCGTAAGCGGCGAGGATACTGCCCACCTCTGAGCGGATACGCTCGGGCGAAGCATACAAAATAGTCGGATCCATATTGCCTTGCAAGGAAACCTTGCTACCAACGCGCGCGCGCGCGGCAGCAATATCCGTGGTCCAATCCAACCCCAGGGCTGTGGCGCCAGTTGCCGCCATAGCCTCGAGCCACTGACCACCACCCTTGGTAAAAAGGATGACCGGCACCTGACGGCCTTCATGCTCACGGATTAAGCCGCTGACGATTTTCTGCATGTATTTGAGTGAAAACTCCTGGTAGGCAGTGTGTGACAGCGCCCCACCCCAAGTATCAAAAATCTGCACCGCCTGTGCACCGGCAGTAATTTGCGCGTTGAGATAGCCAGTAACCGAATCAGCCAGCACATCCAGCAAACGATGCATCACCTGCGGCTGGTTGTAGAGCATTTCTTTGGCGCGGCGGAAATCGCGGCTGGAACCGCCCTCGATCATATAGGTCGCTAAAGTCCAGGGGCTGCCGGAGAAACCAATCAATGGTACACGGCCATTCAGTTCCCGGCGGATGGTTTTTACCGCGTTAACTACGTAGGGTAGATCTTGTTCCGGACTAATCACTTTCAGCGCATCCACATCTGCTTCAGTGCGCACCGCTTTTTTGAATTTGGGACCTTCACCTGTCTCGAAATAAAGACCCAAGCCCATGGCGTCAGGAATGGTAAGGATATCGGAAAAGAGAATGGCCGCATCCAGGCCGGGATAGCGATCCAGAGGCTGCAGCGTAACTTCACAAGCCATCTCGGGATTGGTGCAGAGGCCCATAAAATCGCCCGCTTTTTCGCGGCTCGCGCGGTATTCGGGTAGATAGCGGCCAGCCTGGCGCATCATCCATACCGGCGTCACATCGACGGGTTGCTTGAGTAAAGCGCGCAGGAAACGGTCGTTTTTGAGCTCTGTCATTCTCTTATCCTCAGGCGGCTTGCCTTGCTTTTGTTGTGGATAAAACAAACCCCGCAAAGTGCGGGGTTATAGGGGCGCCCCAACGGGGAGGTGATTAGACCTGTAAGTAATCCAGAATCCCATCCGCGGCTTCACGGCCTTCCCAAATCGCGGTCACTACCAAATCCGAACCCCGCACCATATCGCCGCCAGCAAACACTTTCGGGTTGCTGGTCTGGAATTTGAATTGCTGATGCTCAGGTGCAATCACGCCACCCCAATCATTGGTTTTTACACCATTTGTTTCAAACCAGGGCTGCGGGCTGGGACGGAAACCGAAAGCGATAAGGACTACGTCAGCAGGTAATATTTCTTCCGAGCCGGGAACCACTACCGGGCTGCGACGGCCTTTGGCATCAGGCTCGCCCAATTGGGTAGTTACTACTTTAACGCCTTCCACTTTGCCGTTGCCGACCACTTCAACCGGCTGGCGGTTGTAGAGAAATTGCACACCCTCTTCTTTGGCATTAGCTACTTCGCGTTTGGAACCGGGCATATTTTCTTCATCGCGACGGTACGCACAGCTGACGCTGCTGGCGCCTTGGCGGATCGAAGTGCGGTTACAGTCCATCGCGGTATCACCACCACCAAGGACCACCACTTTCTTGCCTTTCACGCTGATAAAATCTTCCGGGCTTTTTTCAAAACCAAGATTGCGATTTACGTTGGCGACCAGGAATGGCAACGCGTCGTAAACACCAGGCAAGTCTTCACCGGGAAAGCCGCCTTTCATGTAAGTGTAGGTACCCATGCCCATAAATACTGCATCGTAATCGCGCAGCAATTCTTCCATGGTGATGTCTTTGCCCACCTCAATGTTCAAACGGAATTCAATACCCATTTCGGTAAAGATTTCGCGGCGACGGCTCATCACGCTTTTTTCAAGTTTGAATTCAGGGATACCAAAAGTCAGCAGTCCGCCGATTTCAGGATACTTGTCGAATACTACCGGCTTGACGCCGTTGCGCACCAGCACATCGGCACAGCCGATACCGGCAGGACCAGCGCCGATAATGGCCACTTTTTTATCAGTCCAAACCACTTTGGACATGTCCGGCTTCCAGCCCATCGCAAATGCGGTATCAGTAATGTACTTTTCAGCACTACCAATGGTCACTGCACCAAAACCATCGTTCAGGGTACAAGCACCTTCGCACAGACGGTCTTGCGGACATACGCGGCCACAGACTTCCGGCAGGGAGTTGGTCTGGTGGCTCAACTCGGCCGCTTCAAAAATATTGCCTTCAGAAATCAACTTCAGCCAGTTAGGGATGAAATTGTGCACCGGGCACTTCCACTCGCAATAAGGGTTGCCGCATTCAAGGCAGCGATGCGACTGACCCTCAACCTCTTCTTTAGCGAATGGTTGGTAAATTTCCACAAAATTGCGTTTGCGGGTTTCTATATCTTTCTTGGTGGGGTCTTGGCGACCCACATCGAGAAACTGAAAGTCATTGTTTAAACGTGCTGACATGATCTTGACCTCACTCGTCACCAGGAGTTATTCGCCGCGCTTGCGGAAACTGACCAACAAACTACCCAAGGACGCTGCCTTCGGTTTAACCAGCCAGAACTTGCCGATGTAATCATCGAAGTTGTCGAGCAGGTGTTGGCCCCATGCACTTTCAGTCTCTTGCACAAATTCTTCAATTACGGTGCGCAAATGATGGCGCTGCGCTTCCAGTGCTTCGGTATTGATGCGATGGATATCCACCAACTCATGGTTATAGCGATCCACAAAGTCATTGGCTTCGTCCAATACATAGGCAAAACCACCGGTCATGCCCGCACCAAAGTTGACGCCGGTTTGCCCCAGGACCGTCACTACACCGCCGGTCATGTATTCGCAGCAGTGATCGCCAGCCCCTTCCACTACCACATGGGCACCGGAGTTACGCACACCACAACGCTCGCCTGCTGTACCCGCCGCAAACAATTTACCGCCGGTCGCACCGTATAAACAGGTGTTACCCATGATGCTGGTTTTGTTCGATTTGAAACCCGAACTGCGCGGCGGACGAATTACCAATTTACCGCCGGCCATACCTTTGCCGACGTAATCGTTGGCATCGCCTTCAAGATACATATCCAGACCGCCGGCGTTCCACACACCAAAACTCTGGCCGGCAATGCCGGTGAGCTTGAGTTTCAGTGGTTTGTCAGCCATACCCTGGTTGCCATAGCGTTTGGCGATTTCACCACTTATACGCGCGCCAATGGAGCGGTCGCAGTTGGTGATATGGAATTCAAACTCGCCACCGGTTTTGGCTTCAATTGCAGGCAGCAGGACCCTGACCATGGCCTCGGCAGTTTCGCCTTTATCAAATGGCTCGTTTTTACTGACCGCACAGAGTTGCGGTTTGGTTGCCAGATAATCGTCGGTGTAAATGATCGGGCTCAAATCCAGCTGTTGCTGCTTGGTAGTTTCACCTTCAAGGATCCTGAGCAAATCCACACGGCCAACCAATTCACCAAGACTGCGTACACCGAGGCGTGCCATCCATTCACGGGTCTCTTCAGCCACGAACTTGAAGAAGTTCATCGCCATTTCGACGGTGCCGATGTAATGGTCTTTGCGCAATTTGTCCTGCTGGGTAGCGACGCCGGTGGCGCAGTTGTTCAAATGGCAAATACGCAAATATTTACAACCGAGCGCAACCATCGGGCCAGTTCCAAAGCCGAAGCTTTCAGCGCCCAACATCGCCGCTTTAACCACGTCCAGGCCAGTTTTCAAACCGCCGTCGGTCTGTACACGAACCTTATCGCGCAGGTCGTTGGCACGCAGGGTTTGGTGCGTCTCGGACAGACCCAATTCCCATGGCGAACCCGCATATTTAATCGAGGTCAACGGACTCGCCGCAGTACCGCCGTCATAACCGGAAATAGTAATCAGGTCAGCATAGGCTTTAGCCACGCCGGCAGCGATAGTCCCTACCCCGGGGCGCGATACCAGCTTCACCGATACCAGTGCATCCGGATTAACTTGCTTCAAGTCATAAATCAGCTGC
>JAJQJO010000457.1 GCA_021323495.1 Cellvibrio sp.
TAAGTGGCAATGTGCAATACGCCGATAAAAGTTTTGGTCGCCTGGATAACACCGATACCGCCGAGCATGTTATGGGTGCGCAGGATGGTTATACCCGCCTTGGTGTAAAAACAACATACGATTTCAGCGATCAACTTGAATTGGGTTTTGGTATCGACAACCTCACCGATGAATTAAGTTACGTGGCGCATCCATGGCCGGGCAGGACTATGTATTTAAGCCTTTCTTACGACATGTAATAACGCAAGCAATAACAACGGAGCGACGTAGGTTGGGCGGGCCGCGCAGGCTTGGATGCGAGTACAACGAGCACCGTAACCCAACACGACCATCTCCAGGTAATAAACAAAAAGGAATTCATTGCGCTCAATTAAATATGCATTCCCAAGCAAAGCTCGGGAACGAGGACAGCACGAATATTTCCAGGAATAAACAAAAAAGGAATTCATTGCACCCAATTAGATATGCGTTTCCAAGCAGAGCTTGGGAACGAAAAATGTGAGATCAAAAATGACCGACAAAACCCATAGTCAAAAAGTCCTTTACCGCACTATATGGCGCTGGCATTTTTACGCGGGTATTTTTTGTATCCCATTTGTGATTGTGCTTGCTCTGACAGGTGCGATTTATCTATTTAAACCTTACTACGAACACTGGCAAGAGCGGGACTATCGCGGCCTGCAAATCACTGGCGCGGCGCTTGCTCCCAACCAACAAATCGCCGCCGCGCTCGCGGTCGTCCCCCACGGGAAATTTCTAAATTATCGTCTACCACAAGCGGCCGACGAAGCGGTGTTGGTAAGCATTCAGGCCGAACAAAGTTGGCAAGTATTTGTAAATCCTTACACAGGCGCTGTGTTAGGCATTGAGCGCAAAGACCAAATGCTGATGAATATCGTCAAAACCATTCACGGCGAATTATTGATTGGTAATATCGGTTCGATCCTCGTTGAGCTGGCGGCCTGTTGGGCAATTGTCCTGATCATTACCGGTTTGTATTTATGGTGGCCGCGTAAAGCCAGTGGTATGGCGGGAGTTATTTATCCGCGTTTTCGCGCTGGCAGCAGAATATTCTGGCGGGATATCCACGCGGTTACCGGGGTCTGGATTTCTACGCTTGCATTATTTTTGTTAGTTACTGGATTACCCTGGGCAACCGTATGGGGTGCAGCATTAAAAGAAGTGCGAAGTTTTGAGTTGGCACCGGTTCAGCAGGGTTGGACGCAAAACCGCAAAGAAGAGCATCAGCACTGGAGCGCACAGGCGAGCGATACATTCGATTTAACGCCGGAAATTTTAGTGGCGGCCGAAAATTTAGAATTGGCCGCGCCGGTAGAGTTGAGTATCGCCAACAGCCACCACAATAGTTGGAAGGTTTCATCGCAAACGGCCAATCGGCCGCAGCGCGCGGATGTGTGGCTCCGCGCCGATGGCAGCATCGAAAAGCAAAGCGGTTTTGCAGAAAAAAAATTGGTGGATCGTGCGATTGGAATCGGCATCGCAGCGCATGAAGGCTATCTGTTTGGCTGGTTTAATCTGGTATTAGGTGTACTCACCTGTGCGGGACTAATGTTAATAAGTGTGAGTGGATTTATTCTCTGGCGCAAACGCAAGCCGGAATCTATGTTGGGCGCACCACCGGCAATGCCCGCAAGAATTGGGTTCGCAGTGATTGCAATCACTTTTGGTTTGGCGCTATTTCTGCCGTTGCTGGCAATTTCGTTAGTGGTGTTACTCATCACTGAATTTATTTTGCTGCGACGAATAAATGGCGTCAGTCAGTGGTTGGGTTTGAGTCGATAAGCAATTGCAGTAGTTTCTAAACCGTAATGTCGATTATCTTACCCAGTTGCTCCGGGTTTGACGCTTGCTGGAGCGCGGCCATAAGGTCTTCCCGTTTTTGATAATCCAGAGTCTCTTGATAAACCTCTCCGGGCGAAACCTTATTTTCACTGCTGGAGCTGGTCTCACTGGAATTACTCGCTGCATTTGCATAGACGTTAATAACGTCCTCTTTATGCTGCAGTGATTCAACTGCCACTGCCGCTTCACGCGCTATATCCCTTCGTTCTTCCGCCGCGAGTTTAAGCTTTTCGCTCAATGGAATCTGGTTAAGCTCAACCACAACCTCGTAAGATTTGGGTTGAGTAGGCTCCACCGGCGCAGGCAGCTGGGAAATTTCATCTTTAGGCGTGGCAGATTCAGTTAGTTATTGCTTATCAAGCTGCTGACGATAATAACATAATGATTCAGTTAAATTGGTATGCAATGAATGGGAGGCGCCAGTAATCATAACCTTACCTCTATTTTAAATTTTCACTCACGGTGAGTTGTTCAATCAATTTAAGAACGCGACCGGTAAAGGATGCGACCCAGGCTCTTAACAATGGTGGCGATTGCGCGAGTTCAGCTTGAATTTGCTTCACCGGAATTAATGTGGCTTTCACGGGTTCGTTAGCAATCGCTTGTGCGTAATAGTGTAGGGTCTCACCGCTTTGTGTTTTATGGGTAATGACGACTGCCGAATCCCCCACAAAATGATTGGGGCCAACGATGAGCGACAAGGTTTTTT
>JAJQJO010000120.1 GCA_021323495.1 Cellvibrio sp.
TGTGGCGGAAGGCAAGGTCATTCACGAATACCGTCCGGTAGTTTCTCCTCCTCCGCCTTTTATTGCTGAAACATTTTCGGTAATGGTGGAGGGCACGGCCGTTGACCAGGAGCGTGTTTCACCCAATAACTTCCAACGCTATGAGCCCTATGTAACAACCCTGGCATTGATTGACAGTGATGCCGCCGTTGCAGTGTACCGCCGTTTTTATCCTCTGCTTGAAGAAGCTTTCCGTGAATTGGGGTTGAAAAAGCCTAACTTCCACAGCGTGATGGTTGCCGCAATCGATAACGTTCTTGCTGCCCCTGACGCACAGGGTGATTTACTGCTGGTACGCCCCAAGGTGTTTTACCAATATGCCGATCCGGCTTTGGAAACCTTGCCACAAACCCATAAGTTGATGTTGCGTATGGGCCCCGAAAACGCGCGCAGTCTGAAAGCAAGTCTGCGTCAATTACGTGCACGCCTCATCAACCAGTGATACATGCTTGTGCGTAAGATTTAATCTAGTCCACCTTAAAAAAGGCCGCCTCGCGCGGCCTTTTTATTGTCTGCGAAAGCAAGTGTGTATTTTCGTAATCATCTTCTTGCTTTGAAGCGAAAAATATTTTTTGCCTGTCCTGGCGCGTAAATTATCCAACCATCTGATTTTTAAGAAATTTATACAAAAATCCTCCTGTTTTATGTGCATAACCCAGCTTTACGTTGGTTTACAAAAATGTTGACAACGTTGTCTGGTGGTTATAGTGTTGGTTCATCGACAACGTTGTCTTATGGCTGCGGCTGTTGACGGGCAGGTCATGATTAATACACAAAAAATTACCAAATCACGGGAGAATATCCATGCGTAACAAGTTAAGTGATGCGATCAAACTGGCCAATAAGAGCGCACTGATGCTCGGTTCAGTTGCAGCGGTCGCCATGATGGGTTTTGCAATTACTGCTAATGCACAGGATGCAGGTGCAGACCTGGAAGAAGTAGTGGTAACCGGCATTCGTGGTGCGTTGAAAAACGCAGTTGATATCAAGCGTAACTCTACTGCTGTGGTAGATGCTGTATCAGCTGAAGATGTGGGTAAATTCCCTGATTCTGATATAGGTGAGTCACTTGGCCGTATTCCAGGTGTGACTGTTGGTCGTGCATTTGGTCAAGGTGCATCAGTATCTATTCGTGGTGCTGCACCACAAATGACATTGACCCAGTTGAATGGCCAAAACGTCGCGTCTACCGGTTGGTACGATCAACAAGCTATTGATCGCAGTTTCAACTACTCGCTGCTTCCTTCTCAACTCGTTGGTGGAATTGAAGTTTTCAAATCATCACGAGCTGACCTGAACGAAGGTGGCATCGGTGGTACTGTTATGGTTAAAACCCGTAAGCCTTTGGAGATGGATGCGAATGAAGTATTTGTAGGTGTTAAAGCGCGTACTGGTTCTATCAGTGACGACGTTTCTCCTGAACTTTCTGGTTTGTATGCCTGGAAAAATGATTCTGAAACCTTTGGTGTATTGGTTGCTGGTGCAACTGAAGAGTTCGACTATGTCCGTCGTGGTACCGAGGCAGACTACCGTTGGTGGGATGATGTTTCCCCGACTACTTTTATTCAGGAGCGTGAGCGTACTGCGTTAGATTTGACCGCACAGTGGGCACCTACTGATGAATTGACCTTTGGTCTGCATGCGTTGTCTCTTGACCTGAAAGCAAACAATACCAATACAAGTTTGTACTTGTTCAACGGCGGTGCGTCTGGTTTCCCGGATACTTACACTTGTTCAGAAACCAATGCTGCTGGTGTTTGTATTCACAAAACTGTTACTCCGAAAGATGGTGATCTGGGCGTAGGTTGGGCTACTGGTACTTTAGGAACTGAGACCTTTACCCAGACTTGGGGGCGCGTTGCCAGCATGAAGTCCGATACTGTGAACTTTGATATTGAGTATGATGCTGATGCTTTCAAGGTAACTGCTAGTGTAGGTAATACCAAGGCGGATGGTGGTACTGATTTGACTACCAACTACCAACATTTCCCAAGCCTTGGTGACAAAATGTCTGTTTGGGGTGGCACAATCGATGCGACTGGTAAACAAATAAAAATCGATGCATCGGTAGATCCAAGCGTTACTCTGGCTGACTATCGTGCTCAGTCAACTGCAGAAACCTGGGCAGTGAAAAGAGGTCCAAACTCTGACGAAGAAACTTATGCACAGATTGATTTTGAATTTGAATTGGATCTTGGTGCGATCAAGTCATTCAAAACTGGGTTGCGCACTACCGATCACGATGTAGAAAAATCTTCAGATGTGGCGGTAATGCCTAAGTCAACCTTAAGTGATACCTCCACGTTCTATAGTGGTACTTTTGAAGTGGGTTCTCACGGGTTCACAGCTCCAAAGCCAAATTTGGGTGCAATGATCAAGGGAACCAAGGCGGATATAACCGGCTGGAAAGAAGAACGTTCAGGTTATGCCGGGATAAATGAGCAGAATGACGCTCTCTACGGCATGTTCACTTTTGAAGCAGATGGCGTAAAAGGTGACTTTGGTCTGCGTTATGTCAGTTCTGACATTGAAGGTAAGTCATATGCAATCGACGGTACTCCTCTGGCTGCCGGCGACTTGGGTCAAAACGCGCTGTATAGCAATGACTTATCCTCTACTAAAGAAAGCTACGATGACGTATTGCCAAGCGTAAACGTAACGTTTGATTTGACTGATGATATGGTGTTGCGTACTACTGCATCTCAAGCAATCAGCCGCCCTAACTACAACGACATGTTTACCTCGGCGAGCCAGGCAGGTTATGAAGATGGTGTAGACGGTAACGAGCGCCTAAGCATTGGTAATGTTGGCTTAAAGCCGATGAAAGCAGCTCAGGCTGATGTTAGCTTTGAATACTACTACGGCGATGGCAACATGTTGTCCGCAACTTACTTCGTGAAGTCAATTAACAACTTCGTTACCAATGTAATTGATGTGAATCAATCCATCGGTTTGGTGAGCCCGGATACCGGGGTTGACAACTGGGAAGTGAGCACTCTGAAAAATGCTGGTGGCGGTGAAATTGACGGTGTTGAATTGCAATTGAACCACGCGTTCGACAACGGCTTCGGTGTTGCAGCGAACTACACTTACACTAATGGCAATGCGCCAATGGAAAGCTATGCTGACCGTATCGGTGTATTCACTGAATCATCACAAGACAGCGTGAACCTGGTTGGTTACTGGGAAAATGAAGTGTACTCCGCTCGCGCCGCATATAACTGGCGTTCAGAGTACATGATTCGTGAAACTGGTTACTACGGCAACCGTATGCACGATGACTTCGGTTCATTGGACTTGAGCTTGGGTTGGAATGCTACTGACAACATTAGCGTGACCTTCGAAGCAACTAACCTGCTTGCAGAAGACGATGTTCAATATGGTGCGGCTGAAGCCTATACTGCAGAATATGGCATGAAAACACCGCTGTTAGAAGGTTTCCCGGCTTGGTCATTTGAAGGTGAAGCCTCTTACATGTTGGGCGTAAGTTTCAAGTACTGATAGCTGAGTAGTATAAAAAAGCCCAGCTTATGCTGGGCTTTTTTGTTTTAATATTTTAGTGCGCATTTTATTGGTGAGCTGGTAATGAAAATAAAGCGTGTGGCAATTGTTGGTGGCGGGACTGCAGGTTGGTTGGCCGCCAATCATCTGGGTGTTGAGCTCAGCCGCGATCCTGACATTCAAATTACTGTGATCGAATCAAAGGATATTCCGGTTATAGGTGTTGGTGAGGGCACCGTCCCGCAAATAAAAACAACACTGAAGAAATTTGGAATATCGGAAATCGATTTACTATCGAGCTGCGATGCAACCTTCAAGCAAGGTATTAAGTTTGCAAACTGGATGAGCACAGAAAAGTATGGTGCCGATCATTTTTATTATCACCCGTTTAGCTCACCTTATCCTTCGGGGTTCGATGTCACCAATTATTGGTTAAATAATAAATCCTCGTTTGAATTTTCAAAGCTATCCGAGATTTATTTGGTTGCAGAATTAAATCGTTCTCCCAAACAAAAGTCATCGCCACCTTATATGGGAATGGTGGATTACGCCTATCATTTTAACGCAGCAAAATTTTCTGATTTATTAGCGAGAAATGCCCGGGAAAAATTCTCGGTCAGGCATATTGTTGAGACTATCACCCAAGTGTTGTGTCATGAAGATGGCTATATCAAGGGTTTTGTCTACGAATCCGGCAATGAAGAAGAGTTTGATTTTTTTATCGACTGTAGCGGATTTTCCGCACTACTTATTGGTAATACATTGGGCGTCCCATTTTTGGATAAATCGACCCGGATCTTGACTGATACCGCACTTGCTTTGCAGGAGCCTA
Organism: Cellvibrio sp.; assembly: GCA_021323495.1. Classification (GTDB taxonomy): domain Bacteria; phylum Pseudomonadota; class Gammaproteobacteria; order Pseudomonadales; family Cellvibrionaceae; genus Cellvibrio. The sequence goes on from JAJQJO010000120.1 coordinate 4,373, forward strand.
CGGCGGAGTCGGACGAGATCCAACCCTATACTTTAGCGACGGCGCACAAAGCTGGCTGGGTTTGGGATATTCCGCTAACGACCCGGCGCGGAGTCGGATTTGTGTATTCGTCCAAACATATGAGCGAAAGCGAGGCGGTAGATAGTTTTTCAACTTACGTTGGACGTGATTTGCAAAATGCCAATCTGAGGCGGGTACCAATGAAGATTGGTTATCGGGAATCTTTCTGGGAAAAAAATTGTGCAGCCCTGGGGTTGGCGCAAGGGTTTGTTGAACCTCTTGAAGCAACATCAATATTGGTAACCGATTTTTCTGCGCAACTATTAGCGCGAAGTTTCCCTAAAACAAAAGACGACATAGCTGCAGTATCAGCCTATTGTAATAGGGTGGCAAGCTACACTTGGGACCGGGTTATTGATTTCGTGCAGTTTCATTATTTTATTTCAGATCGCAGGGATTCAATGTTCTGGAGAGATAATACGGAAACCACAATGATTTCAGATGTTTTAAAGGAGCGGCTGGATATGTGGAAGATAGCCCCGCCCAAGAAAACCGATTTTTTTAGTGCTTTTGATATTTTTGGTGTGGAAAATTATTTGTTCGTCCTGTATGGAATGGACTATCCGACCAGACCTGGTGTGCTTGGTGCCAATGAGGAATCGAGGGCAAAAGAATTGGTGCGTGATGTTCAGGATAAATCTTTGCAAATGGGCAATTCACTGTTATCCCATCGTGTCTGGTTGAGTGAACTGAAAAGAGCACTTGCATCCCGCTAGTTGTTTTTAAAGTTGCTGTTGATATATGTGAATCGCGAGAGGCCAAGTAATGATTAACGATAAATTGACTATGCAAACCCTGTATATGGGCCATGAAAAAAACAAAGTACTATGTTTCGATAATTTTTTAGCGAATCCAGCGCAACTTATTGATCACGCCCGGCAATCCAAATTTTCTCCCTATCCTGCAGCCGTGCAACGCAAAGGTTATCCCGGTGTGCGAACAGCGGCGCCTGCTGATTTAGGTAGCGAGTTGAGAGGCCGTATTGTCGACATAATAAAAAATGATTTTGATATCCCGGTGGGGTCCAGCATAACTCCGTTACAGGATGCATTGTGTTTGATGACGGTACCTGAAATAGAGCTGGGGCCATTGCAACGGGTTCCGCATTTTGATGCAAGCAATCCGCACTTTTTTGCTGCAATGCTTTACCTGTGTGGTGAGGAGCACGGTGGCACTGGATTCTATCGGCATAACAGCACTGGCTATGAATCCATTACCCCCGAGCGTTGCGATCGTTATCTTGATTCCAGCTATGAAGAATTAAATAGTAAAAAACCTGATAAGCAATATTTTTCCGAATCCAATGATTTTTATACCAGGACAGGATTTATTCCGGCCCGGTTTAATCGCCTTGTGGTTTATCGGGGATGCGTGCTTCATTCAGCTAATATTCTCTCCGGGATAAGCCTTAACCCTGACCCTGTTGTTGGTAGATTAACGGCGAATATCTTTTTTACTTTTGACTAATGAAAGTCCCGTATACCTGATTAACGCCGGATTGTAACTCCGCAATATCTATCCTGATTCTGGCTCGTCATGTGAGTGGCGACTAACGTTTTGCACCTCCATAACACCGCCTTTTTCATCCTGTATTTACACTAATTTACTGCGCCTCCCGGCTTTTTCTGCTGGCGCAAAAAAAATCAATATTTTCTTTGACAACGTTGTCCTGCGCGCGTAATCTAAACCTGTCCAATGATGACAGCTGGGTCTGGTATCTCTCCTTATCAGGTTCAGTATCATAGGGCATGAGTTCTCTAGAGCTGTAGTAGTGGTCTTGTGGTTAGTGTCCTGCGGGGCACTAACCTTTTTTAACTCTCTGTTATGATCGCAGGCCAGGTGGGAACATTCGAATTTTTGAGTATCTGATGCTGTGCTAAGTTTAAATCAGGTATTTGCTCCAAAAATAATGAGGTAGATCATGGCGAAGATGCCACTCGGCGAACAAACCTTGTATATAGGCATTGATGGCGGCGGTACCAAGTGTCGCGCCAGTATCATGACCGCCGATTTACAGGTGCTGGGTACCGGTGTTGGAGGTCCTGCCAATCCTTTCCATGGTGTGCAACAAGCTAAAGATTCCATTCGTACAGCGGCCGAGTTGGCCCTGATTGACGCAGGTCTTCCTCCCTCTGTCATGGGGGAGCTGGTAGCGGGTGCGGGTCTTGCCGGCGTTAATGTTCCCAGCCTTTATGAAGTGATGAATGCCTGGGAGCATCCATTCAAACACATGTTTCTAACGACTGACCTGCATATTGCCTGCCTGGGTGCACACAACCGGGATGAAGGTGCGGTGATGATTGCGGGAACAGGTTCCTGTGGTTATTCCTATGTCAAAGACTCCGCACTCTTTTTAGGTGGCCATGGCTTTCCCATTGGCGATAAAGGCAGCGGTGCCTGGATGGGGCTCGAAGCTATACAGGCGGTTTTATTAGCGTCTGACAAGCTTGGCCCCGCGACCAGCTTGAGTGAAAGTATCGGCGAATTTTTGCAAGCCGAAGGCGTAATGATTGTTGACAAAATGTTTGGTGCAAAGTCGAGCGATTATGCCAAATTTGCGATTTTTGTAGTCAATGCCGCCGATGCTGGCGATGCCGTTGCGATCAGTATCGTTAAAGACGGTGCAGCCTATATGAGCGCCGTAGCGCGCAAGTTATGGGCGACCCAACCCGGACGTATGTCAATTATTGGCGGCCTGGCACCACGCCTGATTCCCTGGATGGATCAGGATATGGCTAACAATCTTTCCCCCGCTTTATATCAGCCGGAATTTGGTGCTGTGTATTTCGCCAAACAGCGTTTTAAACAAACAAAAAATAATGAGAATGTTTTAACCACTGCCATCTAACGCGAGAATTGACCATGAATAACGAAGCTGTTGCTGTCCCGACGCAGGGCACAAATTCAAAGAGCACTCTCCTTCCTTTGGTAATGATTGCCGGGATGTTTTTTATTTTTGGATTCGTCACCTGGCTAAATGGCTCGTTGATGCCGTATCTGGAAGTGGTATTGGCGTTAACGCCTTTCCAGGCCTCATTTATCCTGTTTTCTTTTTATATTGCGGTAACGGTTTTTTCACTGCCATCTTCCTGGATTATTCGTAAAGTCGGCTACAAGAATGGTATGGCAATTGGTTTGGCCACCATGGCGTCAGCCGCACTTATTTATATCCCTGCTGCAAAAACCCACTGGTTTGGAATGTTCTTGATTGGGCAATTTATGATGGGTGCCGGGCAAACGCTGGTGCAAACGGCGGTGAATCCTTATGTGGTAAAAATGGGGCCGGAAGAATCTGCAGCTCGTCGTATTAGTATCATGGGCATTCTCAACAAATCTGCCGGCATTGTTGCTCCGATTGTATTTACCGCGTTGATTTTGGGTGGCATGACTGGCCATCCAACGACTGCACCAACACCTGAAGAAATCGAGCAGATGGCAAGCAATTTAGTGATGCCGTACATTTATATGGCGTTAGTAATTGGTGCAGTTGCATTCTTGGTAAAATTTTCTTCTTTGCCTGAGCTGGAATCTGAAGAGGATAGAGCAGAAAAATTACCTTTGCGTGGGGCTTTGCAATTTCCAAATCTGGTTTTGGGTGTTATCGCTTTATTCCTCTACGTGGGTGTAGAAGTAATTGCGGGCGATACGATCGGTGCATACGGCCGCAGCATTGGTTTCAGTAATTTCTCCATTCTTACTTCAATCACCATGACTTGTATGGTGATTGGTTACATTCTTGGGATTCTATTAATTCCACGTGTTATCTCTCAGCAAAATATGTTGCTGGTGTCTGCTTCCCTTGGTGTATGCATCAGTCTTTGCATCGTATTCGGTAGCAATGAATCTACTTCTATTTCTTCACTGTTTTCCTTCCTTGGTGCACCTGCAATTCCCAACACCATTCTGTGTATCGCATTACTTGGTTTGGCGAATGCGATTGTTTGGCCGGCGATTTGGCCTTTGGCATTAAGTGGCGTGGGTAAATATACTGCGACCGGTTCTGCATTGCTGATTATGGCGATTGCTGGTGGTGCGGTGTTACCGGTGATTATGGGGGCGTTATCAACAATTATTGATCGCCAAACCGCTTATATTGTGATGACTCCTTGTTATTTATTCATTCTCTTTTACGCGGCCAAAGGATACAAACTGCGCAGCTGGAAATAATTATTTCCGTACACGACGACATCATCTGCGAGGTATCTGATGGTCAAACAACGTTTTCAGGCATTGGACGTAATGCGTGGTTTGACCCTCGCGTTGATGATTCTGGTAAATACCCCAGGCTCATGGGAGTTTGTCTATGCTCCGCTGCTGCACGCAGATTGGCATGGCGCGACACCTACCGATTTTGTATTTCCTTTTTTTATGTTCATCGTTGGCTCGGCAATGTATTTCGCCGTGCGTGGTTTGAGTGCACTTGGTTTCGCAGCACAATCTAAAAAAATACTGCGCCGGGTCGGATTATTATTTTTAATCGGCGTGCTGCTCGCAGCTTATCCTTTTACTGACAGCCTTGATCAATGGCGTGTTCTGGGTGTATTGCAGCGCATCGCACTAGCCTATGGTTTTGCAGCGTTTATTATTTTGTATTTTGGTTTTACAGGCCGCGCAATAATTAGCGTTATTCTGTTGGTTGGCTATTGGGCGCTGCTGAATATTTCTGCCGATCCATACAGCCTCGAGCACAACATCGTGCGTCAATTTGATTTGAGTGTGTTGGGTGCAAGCCATTTATGGCAGGGTAAAGGGATGCCATTTGATCCAGAAGGTATCCTCAGCACATTACCCTCCATCGTGAATCTAATTATCGGTTTTGAAGCAACGCGTGTTTTGCTGGCAGGTGACGATAAAGAAAAAGCCTTGAGTAAATTATTTGTGTCGGCCCTGGCATTGATTAGCCTGGCGATGTTGTGGAATACGGTGTTTCCGATTAACAAATCCTTGTGGACCAGTCCGTTTGTATTGTTGACTTGCGGTGTGGCGATCCTGGTGTTGGTGTTGTTAGTCAAACTGGAGCAATCGGCTGCTGCCAGTGCGATT
>JAJQJO010000121.1 GCA_021323495.1 Cellvibrio sp.
ATTTGCAATCAGTGGTCAAGCATATATGCTATTAAATTTAGTAATAAAAATTCTTCAGGGGATGGGCGTTGGAGCGCGACTACCATGAACCAGAACATTCCAACATTAAATGATGGTGATCATGGTGAAAGCGCAAAGACGTTGTTGCAAAACGAAAGATTAAGCCTGCTCCACAAGGGAATACCCGCTGCCATCATAGGTAACGCCGCGTTGGCATTAATTTTGGTTGCTATCCAGGCAGCGACATTTTCAATAAACGTTTTATTGGTCTGGTTGAGCGCGATGATTTTGCCACTGGTGTGGCGCGCATTGATCTTCATCCAATTAAATCGAGAACCTGCCTGGGCTAGCCCCGCCAAAGCGTTGATATATTTTCGAGCATCCACAATTGCCACAGCTTTAATCTGGGCATCCGCGCCTGCTTTTTTATTCCCGGAAAATAATATTGCTATCCAGGCGGTTTTATCCTTCGTGTTGGCAGGGATCTGTGCTGGCGCTGTTTCATCACTTTCGGTCGATAAAGTTTCTGCGCTCGGATTTATTCTTCCTCCATTGCTTTCATTGACTGCGGCATTCCTGCTGGAGGAGGGGAAGGATGCCACGACCATGGCCTTGATGACGATCTTGTTTTTAGGGTTTGTCATTCTTAGTTGCGTGCGCAGTGAGCACCAGTTTTGTGAAAACATACGCTTACGAAGTGTTGCATTGCAGCGGGAACAAGCACTATGCAGCAGCGAAGCCAGGTTGCGCAGCCTGTTTGACCTGTCGCCGTTCGGTATCGTACTTACCGATTATGGCTCGGGAGAAACGCTTGAAGTGAACGATCAACTCGTGGCGCTCAGCGGTTATTCGAAAGAAGAATTTGTCGGGCTCGATTTACGTGAGATGACTCCTGCTGATTACGCGTCCCAGGAGGCTGCACAACGCAATTGTCTTGGTGAAACTGGCCGTTACGGTCCCTACGAAAAAGAGCTGGTCCGGAAGGATGGCAGCCGATTTCCGGTAGTAGTAAACGGGGTTATGATCGAGGATCTTAACGGACGGAAGTTAACCTGGTCCATTGTTGAAGATATCAGTGAGCGAAAGCGTTTGGATAAAATGAAGAACGAGTTTATCTCCACTGTCAGCCATGAGCTTCGCACTCCGCTCACCGCAATTTCAGGTGCGCTTGGGCTGCTCTCCACCCAGCTAGCGTCGAACTTGCCGGAGCCGATGCAAAACATGTTACGCATTGCGCGCTCCAATAGCCAAAGGCTGGGCCAGCTAATCAACGATCTTTTGGATATAGAAAAAATCACCAGCGGCAATATGAATTTTGAACTTAAGCAGCAGGCGCTTCGACCCCTGCTTGAGCAAGCCATCGAAAGCAATAAACCATATGCCCTGGAATATGGTGTGCAATTGTTTTTATCGGAAGAATCTGTTGATGCTAATGTTTCGATAGAACCAGGAAGGTTGCAACAGATTTTGGCCAATTTATTATCGAATGCAATTAAATTCTCACCAAAAGGAGGGCGAGTCACATTGGCAGTTTCACGCGGGAACGGTAATAGCATCCGCATAAATGTCAGTGACCTTGGGCCCGGTATTCCTGAATCATTTCGCAATCGCATATTTCAAAAATTTTCCCAAGCTGACAGTTCTGATACCCGCGCAAAGGGTGGGACAGGGCTGGGGCTAGCTATTACCAAAGAACTCGTTGAAAAAAGGGGGGGTACAGTGGGTTTTGATTCGGTGGAAGGGCGGGGAACTACTTTCTGGGTTGAATTGCCAGGGCCGGTTGCACAATAAAAAGCGGTGATGTCGATTAACGAACTCCTCATTCGACTAACTTTGGTAAACACCTTGGTATCGCTTTTTTCTCCAGGCAATAACGAATGAGGATTGTATGGGCAAAGTAATCGTAGAACAGATCGTTAGCGCGGACGGGTATGCCGAAGATGCGGATGGCGGTATTGGCTTTTTCGCCAATGCGGATTGGATCAACACCGCCGACACAGAACAATTACGCATGTTGTCCGGCGTTGCAGCTATTGTGCTTGGCAAAAATACCTATCGTATGTTTTCCGACTATTGGCCATCTGCCGATCCGGCAGCAGAGCCGGTTGCGGTTCCAATCAATGAACTTCCCAAGTTCGTTGTATCCTCCACACTTGAATCTGCCCCTTGGGGGAGTACGGATTCGGCTGAAATTCTCAAGGGTGACGGTGTAGCGGCAGTGCGCGGACTGCGCCAGCGATTCGCCGGTAACCTGATCATCTGGGGCAGCCTGACGTTGAGTGATGCCTTATTACGAGCCGGCGAAGTGGACGTGCTGCGCTTGCGCGTGCTTCCGCTATTGACGGGTACTGGCCGATCCTTTGCTCCGCCGGACCTGGGTTTGCGCCAGATGTCGCTGGCCAGCGTGCAATCGTTTGCGGGTGGTTTGATGGTGATTGAATATCACATTAGGCCCTGACGCGTATTGCCCGATCAGGTGAAGGAAAATAATTATTTGCTAATCTTCGTCCAAAGATGACATTTTTATTTTCATGGCTTTTTCTGCTTCGGTGAAAGTGTCAAAAAAGCCGAGTGTTTTATTAGGCAACTCAGTCAGCTCGAAATAAACCGTCACGCTGTCTTCGCTTTCATCAAAGACTTCCACGCGAGTAATCAAAAACAATTCATTACTCAAGAGTGCTGTTTCCATAAATATTCCCCCCGTGTTTGGTGTGAAAATGACCGAGACCATAAACACAACATTAGCAGCTTCATTAAAAAATGCTAAGTTTTTGAGTGCTTGGGGTGTTTAATTTTATGAATTATTTTTGCCAACAATCATGATAAATTTATAAATAAAAAAGCGAACGCAATTGTATGGTTCGCTTCGAATAAAAAGCAGTCGTGAGCTTTGCTGCCCAGGACTGCTTCCGTATTAAGCCGTCCCTACTGTATCAACTCCACGCGAATTGAATGGACGGTATCATTCAATGCACCAATAAACGAAACGTCCGAAGTGTATGGCACGCCGGTGCCGGAAAAGTCGCTGCTGGTGAACAGCGTCACGCGGTAACCCGCCGGGACAGTGACGGAGGAAACACCTGAATCAACGCTGTTTGGGTCAAACCATGAATTGGGTGCGCCGCGCACAATTAAATCCATGGGTGTGTAGTCGCCGGCATTCAACCTGATTTTATTACCTTCAAAATTTGCATGTTCATACACAATGATCCCTTGAGTGGCTGGCGGTGGTGCAGGTTGTTCGCCGTACAGGGCGCCTTTTTCCAGGGTGTAGAAATACCAGAGGTGGTCAACATCATGGCCAGTCCATTGTACCCAGATGCTATCAGTGTATTGGCCGCTGCGTAGCAAATCATCCAATTGGTCTACCCGCGAACTGCCGCCGCCGGGATAATTTGCATCAATCCATTGCAGGAAGCTTGCCGCTACACCGTAGCCATTGGTGTAGTGTTGCCCGTAGCGATATTGTTGTAATGACCAGCCAATATTGCTCAGGCCAAATTCGTCGCGCACAAAATCAGCAATGCCTTCCGTTAACCAGCCGGGAACATTACCGAACGAATAGGCCTGCACAATATGCATGCCTTCATGCACCATAATATCGGTGTCGTGCGGGTTATCTAACATCCATTGTCTTTTCACTACGATGTGATTGTCATAAGCGTAGGCCGGGGGATCTATATCGCGCACCTCCAGGAATACCGTTTGCGGTGCATTGGGATTAAAGCGCGCAACCAATTGCGGATATACAGTGTGGAAAGTACACACCAGGTCATTCAGGGTATCGTTATTAAATGCGCCTTCGACACTCACTACCAAATTAATATTGCTGGTGCACTCGCTTACCGGTTGCCCGGAGAAACGCAAATTATCGATAACTACCGGGCTGCTGGTACTGGGTACATTCAGCACCAATTGAATTACCAGGTCGGAATAATTTTGTTTTAAGGCGGTTTCAATATTTGCGGGAATCGGGATGGTGAGTTTATGGAAAGTATTTGCAGATAAATTGGTAAGGCTCGCCGAACCTACCCAGGCACCGTACAAACCCAGGGTAGGGCTGGTAACCGTTAGTTGCGCCTGTCCCCAGGAAAAGGCGGCGGGAAGCTGTACATCAATTTCAAATTCCTGCGATACACCTGCGAGCGTTGATAGCGGTGCAGATGTTAATTGTACATAGGAAAAATTATTTACTGCCAGAGCCGCATTGCCTTGTGAATGCACATTGGTGCTGGTCAATGTCCCTGCACCGGCTGACCAATATTGGGTTGATTCAAAACCAAACACATCAGTTTGTGTTTGCGCCATTGCAACAGGGATCAGGCAGGCCGCGAACATTGCGCTGACCAAGGGCGATAACATTCTTTTGGTAAATTTCCTTTGGGCTGGATACTTCATACTGCGCTCCATTGTTTACATTTAATGGTTAGTGTTCATATTGCCATTCAAGTCATCAGTTGTTAGCGCACAGCGATATGATCCGATCAGTGCGCCCGGCGATAATCGGATAAGTTTGTGACAAAAAAAAGATGAGAATTTGCAGTGAGGAAAATATTGGCAGCTGAAATTGAATGCATTGTTATTTTTTGTTAATCATTTCAATGATTAGATTATTTTAGCGTCAGTGCACTGAGACGTTTCACTTTCAAGTAAATGTTCCTTTCGTGGGGCTTAAGGATTGGTTTTTAATTGCTCCATATGCTCAATCAGTTTCGATATTTCACTGTCAATTACATCGCCACTACTGAGCAGCAGGTGCATGCGCTCTTCGTATTCATTGATGGCATTGTCCAGCAGTATTGCTCCCTGGCCATGCAAGTCCAGTAGCGGATAGGCCCGGCGTATTTCAGCAATAAAGTTATTGAACGTTTTACGGTTTTCCTCTACCTGGGTAGCGTATTGGATATCGATATTGGCGAGATAGTTTTTGGTTGAATCCATCCAGCCATCGGTTTCCTGCCGTTGTCGCTGGTTAGTTCTTCGCGACTCAAGGTTCTTTATACACTCTTCTGCTGCATTGACCAGGCCCTGCAGGCTGGTTTCAAGTATCGGGTGGCCGTTCGACGGGGTATTGAGGTGGAGCAAATGAATTTTGCTCTGGATAAACAGCGTACCCTCATCAAGATGGATCAAGGATTCACTACTAGCCGGGGTTTTCACCAGGGCAATGATGGACTCGTGAAAAAACGCGGCAGGAAAATACTCGGCCTTGCCCAGGGTGGAGGAAATATTAAAACCGATGGGCGCTTTAAAATCCTTGATAAATTGCAGTATGAGCCTGGCGATGGATTGTAGCGAATCACATTTCATTAATTCCAATATCAAACGGTTTATCGCGTGGAGCTGCTGGTAGTGGGAAATGGTTTTTTCCAGCTCCCTGGTGATCATCGTCAATTCTTCACTGTCATACTTGTTGCCATCCACGGTTGCTGCCGCCGCAGATGCCTCACTGCGTTCCTGCAATTGGAAGTAAAGATGGTCTACCTCGCTTTCCAGCGTATTTATGCAACCTTCGCATTCTTTTACCAGCCGTTCCAGGCGCATTATTTCTTGTTCCTTTTCCTCGCGGATAGCATCTGTATCGGTGGGATGGATAGAATTTCTTAACAGTTTTATTTCGTCGTTCATCTTATTGATGAGATCGCGCTGGATGGTATTGTTTTTCCTGAGTTGTATTAATTCGCCGATTATATTTTCTTGTTCAATAGGATCGCTTATTTCCGGGGTGGCTTGGTTCAGGGTTTCGGTGTCGAGCAGCATGTGGCTATTTTCCAGGCGTGGATCTTCCAGCCGTGCATCCCTTAGCATGATGGCGTAATTGGTAACCTGCATCTTTGCTTCTTTTAACTCTTTTTTAAGGTTGCCGATGTATTGGTCTGACTTGATTAATTCCACTTCCAATATGTTCATATAGTTATCCATCTTTTCCTTGTGTTCTGCACTGAAGTTGGATTTGTAATTTTTCAATTCCCGGATCACGTTGATGGCGTTGTTATTTTTTTCGCTGGATTCGTCCAGCCGTTTATTGGCGGCATCAATTTCATATAAACCAAAAACGGGCTCTTGTGGCGCAGCGGGCTGTGCGGTGGACAGCTGGCGCAACTGTTCCAGCATTTCTTGCAAATTGCTGATGGTGCGCTGGCTTTCTAATTGGTATTGTTTTAGCTTTTTCTCGGATAATTGCAGCTGGGCAATTTTTTCTTGCAATTGTTTGTTTTTCTCGTTACTGCCTTTAAGGCCCGCTAATTGATCTTGCATTAGCCTTGAGCGGTTATCCCGCACCGCTTGCCGCCGGGTATCCTTTTTATCTTGCCAGCGAATGATGTCGGCAAGTTTCCGTTCGAATAATCCCCAGCCCGCGTGGGTGATGCCACGCTCCTCAAATACCTCTTTTTCCGCTGTCAGGTACAGCCAGCGCAACGCAGCCATGCGGCCGCTGAAGGAATGGGTGGGGTCAAGGTGCGGATGCTTTGAGCCAGTATTTTTTTCATAGCGTTGCAATGAATCAGCAAGGGACTTTTCAAAATATTCCTCAATGGTGTGGTGGCCTTCCGCTTTCCTACCGTCATAAAAACTGGCCTTTTGATTTGCAGCGGATGCTTGTGCCGATTTAGCTTCGCTGTATTTTTCACGCAGGCGTTTTAATAACGATTTTTGTTTAAAAATGTAGCGGATGCACAACGAGAGGATAACAAGCAGTACAAGGATTATTTCGCCGAGTACAAGTACAGAAAATGGTATATCTGTTGCCATAAGTCATTTGATTTTGTTAAGAAATGATAAGCCCGGATCCGGGTTGAAGATAACGCTGATAAGAAGCTGTAGCCATTATCGATAACAGTCCCGAAAGTATAGATGCTCATCCCCATAAGCCCACCATATAGAGTCGCTGGCGAAATCTTTTGTCGCTTGGTTAAACGTGTTTATAATCGAGTGCAAATGTTCGACAAGAATAAAGGGCATGGCTGGCTGGAGGTGCGCAAGCACACATAAGCGGCAATTTTAAATAGGCATAATGAATTTTATAGATTTATTAAATCCTTATAAGGCAAGGATATAAAATGATACTGCGTAGGAAATCCAGAGAATGGGCATTTATTTTTCGGGATACTTTTCTGCAATGGATAGAGCGTGAGCCGTTTCGAAATAGCGCGGTGATTGCCTTTTACACCATTTTTTCGCTACCGGGTTTGCTGGTGATCATTATTAACCTGGCCGGGTATTTTTATGGGGAAGAGGCAGTAACGCGGCGCATTAGCGGTGAAATAGGCAATATGATCGGCCGTAATACCGCAACGGATATTGAAGCTATTATCGCCAATGCGAGTGTGCACCAGGATTTTACCTTCGCCTCTATGGTTGGTATAGCCACACTTATCTTCGGTGCTACCGGGGTGTTTTATCAATTGCAGCAAACCTTGAATATGATCTGGGAAGTCAAACCGGAGCCCACCCGTAAAATAATTAAAATGGTGCTGGACCGGATATTTTCGTTTGGTTTAATCCTCGCGGTCGGCTTTTTATTATTGGTTTCGCTAGTGCTTTCCACGCTGCTTTCCATTTTAAGCAGTTGGGTGGCTTATTATTTTTCCGAGATGTTCAATATCGTATTCCGCATCCTTGATTTTTCCTTATCACTCGGGGTGGTGACTTTTTTATTTGCAGCGATATTTAAATTCCTTCCTGATGCAAAGGTCCCCTGGCGCGATGTATGGGTCGGTGCGTTTGTAACGGCATTATTATTTGTGCTCGCCAAGTTTGCATTGGGGTTTTATTTTGGCCACAGCACTCCTGCGTCAGCCTATGGCGCAGCCGGTACCGTTATTTTAATTATGCTGTGGGTTTCCTATGCCGGCTTGATTGTATTATTCGGCGCTGAATTTACCCGGATTTATGCGGACCGGCGCGGCGCGCGGGTGAAACCGCTGGATTTTGCCGTCTCCACTAGCGACGGGAAAAAACCCGACTGCGAAGAGCAAAAATCCGGCTCTATCCCTAATGCAACTGAGGCATCCACATCGCATGTTGCAAATGAAATGGCAGCACCGATTTATCCGTTAACCAAAGATATGGTACTGGGGCATAAAGCGAGTGAAGCTGCCAGCCCTGCGGATGCTTCCATTAGTGGCGAAGAAGATCCCGGCGTGGGCCTGGAATTTTTAGTCACCAGTAATGAACCGGACACTGATAAAGAAAAAAAATGATTTCCTTTTCCCATTAATGTGAAAAATTCACATTCCTTCCGTGCGTAATTTACTTCCCAGCGGATGGCGCACAAAAATCTCCGCTATTAGCGACTATCCCGGTTTTTGGATCTCCGTAAAATGGCATCCCATAGCGTTGCAGTTACGGCGCTGTAACCGGAGTTGGGTTGGCGCTTATTAAAAAGGGTTTTAACAAGCGTGCGACGGCTCTAATACCCACTTAATTTTTTTGATTTTATAAGGATGTTTGAAATGAACCAATTTCATTTTTTAACCCGCGCTTTTTTACTTGTTTCAACAGCTTTGGTTTCTATCTCTGCCAGTGCTTATGATTTCCCGCTGCGCGCTGATGACCTTAATCTCAATCATCGTTATTCAACCGGTGCCCACTGGTCTGGCGGCACCCAGGAAAAAGGTTTTGATATAGGTGCAGTGCGCCATATTGGCAGCGGTCAATGGAGCGGCTTGAAAACCGATGGCGCCGATAACAAGGTCAATTCCAATTACATCATTTACGGTGCAAAAATCCGCGCTATGGCCGCAGGGAAGGTAGTCGGATGCTGGCGTAATTCACCGCAAAACGTCGCAGGTAGCAAGCTGCAAAAAGTATTGGACGGCTACATCGGCCTGGCGGGAAACCACGTATGGGTTTTGCAAGATGATGGTGTTTACGCTCTCTATGCGCACGCCCAGCCGGGAACTGTCCCGGCAGCGATTTGCCCGCACAATGCTACTTACTTGCCAAGCCCTGAGACCTCCAGTCCCTGGACGCAAGCGGGCAAGGTAGCAGGTGGTGTGCGTGTGCAAAAAGGGCAGGTTCTCGGCGTGGTAGGGAATAGCGGCAACTCTACTGGCCCGCATTTGCATGTGCATATGGAGAAAGACGGTCTGCCAGTGGCGATTAAATTCGACCATGGCCAAACCACCCCGTTTACTAACAACAACGCGTCGGTAAACGGCCCATGGACTTTGTTGAACGGTAAGGTTCTGCCTGCCGGTAAAGTGCTGGTGTGGGCTCCCCATTCGGTTGCCTATTGGACGGTAAACAATATTCCGGATGAACGCTTCCAGGCCTGGTTTAACCACTTCGCTGATTCAGGTGTGATGCTCGATACCGTGCCTTGTACCGATGGCGGCCAGATCTATAACACTACCTGGGTTCCAAGCAGTGGCTCATGGTACGCACACGCCGGTTTGAGTTTGAGTGGTTTCAACCAAAAATCCGATTATTATGCAAACCTGGGTTATACCCGTACCGGCTGG
>JAJQJO010000122.1 GCA_021323495.1 Cellvibrio sp.
TGGTACGGCAATGTACCGGTGAGCATTTCATAAAATACTATGCCCAAACTGTACAGGTCAGAACGGCCATCTACATTATTGCCTTTGGTTTGTTCGGGGCTCATGTAATGGGGCGTGCCCACTACTGTACCTACGTGGGTCATGCGCGAATTGACTGCAAGCCCGCGTGCAACACCAAAATCCGAGAGCACCGCAGAATTATCGGCACGGAATAAAATATTTTCCGGTTTTATATCGCGATGGATGTAGCCTTTCTCATGCGCGTGATCAAGTGCGCTGGCAATCTCGCGAGTGATCCGCAGCACTTCTTCGCCGCTTAAGCCGGTGCTCATTTTATCGTGCACCGAGCCGTTGGGCAGGTAATCCATCGCGATGTAATTTAAATCTTCATGCCGGCCAATATCGTATATTGCGACTATATTCGGATGCGATAATTGCCCAACGATAGTTGCCTCGCGCTGAAAGCGTTCGCTAAAGGCGGGGTCACTATTGAGTTGCGGGTTCATTACTTTTAATGCAACAACGCGCCCCACGCTGATTTGGATCGCGAGGTAAACTGTGGACATCCCACCCTGGTTAATTTTTCTTACCACCCGATAACCGGGAATATGCATTGCCATAAAAAATCAGTATCTGTATAAAATTTTCAGCTCAATTTTGGCTGTGCGAAAGTATAGGGAATTATTAAACATCTGCTACATAAATCAGTAACCCTAACAAGGATGCCAGGGCAGTCCCGAAAATCCAGGCGTCGGTCCGGGGCTTGCCGGTTAGATAGGGTACCCACTGCCAGAGACCTTTGCGCGAGGGGTTGTCGCGCAGTGGCGATTCAATAATTTGCACGGTGATGTTGTCGCGCCCGCCGCCCGTGAGCGCAGCATGTAAAAGCTGATCAACTGCGCCCAGGCAGTCATGGGATTCAAATAAAATCTGTGCGATAGTTTTATCGCTGACTTCGTCGGTCAGACCATCGCTGCATAACAAAACCCATTGGTCTTTCTGCCACTGCTGCTCGACAAGATCAACCCGTACTTGCGCCAATTCCTGCATACCTAAACACTGGGTGATAATATTTTTTTCCGGATGGGATTCTGCATCTTCCGGACGAATCACCCCCGTTTCTACCAGCATCTGCACATAGGAGTGATCGGTGCTCAATTGTTCCAGTCGGCCGCCATCCCGTGTTGGCGTCCATAAATAGGCTCGGCTATCACCGACCCAGGCGATTTGGTATTTGTCCGAATTACTTTTTAATGCGACTACGGTGGAACCCATACCCGGCGCACCTATGCCTCGTGCGGCAGATGCAAGGATGCTGGTGTGAGCCTGTTGGATAGAATCGGATAGGGAAATGTGGGGATTATTTTGCGTTTCGCGTTCAATCGTATCGCGCACTATTGCGCTGGCCACTTCGCCTGCTTCATGGCCACCCATACCATCCGCGACAAGCCAAAGCCCGTGTTCTGGCCGACTGAGAAAGCAGTCTTCGTTATTGTCGCGCATTAATCCCGGGTGGGAGGCAGCGCTATATTCCAGTGGGTGGATGGTCATAGGTATCGGCGGGCATCAATGCAGCTTATTGTAGAAATTGTTATGCGAATCATTACTGCCCAATACTAGATGACTTTGGTGGGGAAAACTATGTAGCCGGGAGAAAACTATGCACCCCGGCACACTTCGCTGGTTCACCAATAATCAACAGGTCTTGAGCGCGAGCCCCATTTTTTCAGCCAACTCTTTATGGCCAGCATGGGTAACCAATGCAATGCTGGCTTTTTCCGGTACCAAATAGGTATTGGCAACACGTTTTAAATCGGCGGCTGTGACAGCCAAAACCCGATTGCGGAACAATTCGCGCTTTTCACGCGTGCGGCCAAATAATTCTGCTTGATAAGTGGACTTGGCTTCACCTGCCGGTGAGCCGGGTTTATCAATGCTGCCAATCACACCGAGGATAGCTTCTTCTACTGATTGCCATTGGTGGTCAGTCTCCTGCAGCCACACCAGAGATTCATCGAAATCTTTGAGTGTCTCACTCAAGCGTGGATCGCGATAAGAATAAAAGCGGAATGCTGCGCTGTTGCTGTCCTGGCTCGCACCGCCACCATAGGCGCCACCTTGCTCACGGATGGCGCGGTGCAAATAACCATTGCGCAGGAAGCCACCAAGCACTGTGAGTGCTGCTGCATCCGGATGTTCGCTCGGCACAGTGGGATATGCTTTTGCACAGAAATTAACCTGGGTATTGGCAATCCAGGCTTCGCGAATAATGTTGGCTACCGGTGCAAGGGCGAAGGATTTAAAGTCGGCACTGACGGTTTCATTCGGCCAGCGCGCTTGCAAATCATTGCGATAGGTATCCAGATGTTCCTGCTCGCCTACAATTAAAAATTGTTTCGGTGCTTGCAAGACCAATTGGTGGATCGATTTTAATTGTCCGGCAAAACGCGCAAGATTTTTTTCGTCATCGAGTGAATTATCCAAAGTTTTTACCGCTGCAATTCCTTCAAGCCCTCCCAATTGATGGGAAATCTTTGCCGCTGGCCCCATTCCTGCACAAGCTGCCGTCATCGCTAAACTATGGCCATGGCCGGTAATACTCTGTTCGCGACGCGCGCGGTTTTGCGCGATTAATTCACGGATGCGGCCCAATTCATCAAACCGTACGTGCAACAGCGTTTCTTGCATCAAATCATTCATAGACGCACTGTTACGGCTTAACGCTTTGGATGAAAGTGTTAAATAAGCATCGATATTTTGTACATCGTCACCAGCGCCACGGATGCTGCTGAACGCGTGAATCGAGCCGACCACTTCCGCTTGCCAGCGTTGGGTAGCTAAATAATCTTTATTACCTGTGCCCAGTTCGGTGAGGCAAATACTGTAATAGGGCAATAATTTAATTTGTTCGTCAGTGAGTTGCGGTAGTTTGCAGGTAATCTGCTGGTATACCAAACCATTGGTGCCCGCGCTGTAACGGCGCAATGGAAAGTTGTGAAAACTTTCATAACTTCCGGCGGTGTAGTGCAGGTTGGCAGGGATATCTTCCAATCCCACTTTGGGCAAAATACTCTCGTCATCCTGCTGTAATTGGCGCTCTTGCAATGCATGCGTACGCGCGATAATGGTTTGTTTTTCAGCTTCGCTCAAACTGGCTTTGAGTTTTGCCAGACGCGCAATTTCAGCGGCCTGGATACGCCCGTTCATTTGCAAGTCCGGGCGCATGGTCAAGCGTACTCGGTGGGGATTATCCAGCAGCCATTTGCGCACAGCCTCCTGGATAAACTGCGGGTTTTGCGTTTTGCGCCGCAAATTTTCCAGTGCCGTATCCATATCCAACAGCGCAATAGGATCGCCGCGATGGGTTGCCGAGGTTAAACCTGTCAAAATCAATTGCAAGCCGTAAGGATAGCCATCGCCACCGACTTCACGCTGCGAAAGTTCGAGCTGGTGCAGTGATGCTTCAATCTGTTCATGTGGCACACCGTCAGCGGCAACTTTTTGGATGATATCCAGAATCATTGCTTCGACTTTCGCTGCATTGTCGAGCGAACAACCTTCAAGACCGCACACAAATGCCATTTCACGCGATGAATCATCGAGGCCGCAAAGTGGCGAGGGAGCTTGGCCCAGCTCGCTGGTTTCCAGCGCTTGCTGTAACGGTGATGCGCTGTTGTCGAGTAAAATATTGGAAATTAATTGCGCTTCGAGAGATTCATCAAGATTGGTAGTTTTGCCTAACAGCCATGATACAACGACATGATTTTTATGTTCGATATCGTCTGCATCGTTTTCATCCAATGGATAGGCCTCTTCCACAGCGACCGGTGAGTGATAACGTTTTTCATCACCGACACTGATAACCTGATCCAATTTTTCAAATTTACTTAAGGCTTGCAATTCAAATTTTTCTTGATGGGTTGCAGCGGGAATATCACCGTAAGTCATAAATATGGCATTGCTGGGATGATAGTGGGTGCGGTAGAAATTTTGTAATTGTTGATAGGTCAAGTTGGGAATGTCTTCTGGCTCGCCACCACTGTTGTGGTGGTAAGTGGTGGTCGGGTAGAGATATTTACACAAGGTGTGCCACACCTGTGAAGAGACTGAGCTCATTGCCCCTTTCATTTCATTAAAGACCACACCTTTGAACACCAGATCTGAGTCAGGATTGTCGGTCTCGGCAAATTCGACACGATGGCCTTCTTGTGCAAAATCCAATTCATCCAGCCGCGAGAAAAATACTGCATCCAGATACACATCCAGCAAATTATTAAAATCTTTTTGGTTCTGGCTTGCAAAAGGATAGGCGGTCCAATCGGAACTGGTGAAAGCGTTCATAAACGTGTTTAACGAGCGACGGACCATCATAAAAAATGGATCGCGTACTGGATATTTTTGACTACCACACAGTGCAGTGTGTTCCAGAATATGTGCAACGCCGCTGGAATCGTGCGGTACGGTGCGCAGGGCAACAAGAAAAACGTTCTCATCGTTATCAGCAGCCAAATGAATATGTTGGGCGCCGGTCGCTTTATGGCGATATTCTTCAACACGGATTTTTAATGCATCGATAGTTTGGCTGCGCAGTAATTCAAACGTCGGATAACTCATAGGCCTGGATTTCTCTCATCGGAAATAAAAGGTTTAGTAGGAACAAAAGCACTCTGTTGTGCAACAAACCGACTCATTGCCTGGAGTAGGGAAGTATAGCCAAGTTGCTGTTGCTCCAATTGCTGTAGAGCGTAACAACTTGCCTCCAGCGTGGAAAGCTGATTTTCGCTATGCGCTTTGCGAATTTTGTAAATGGAGGCCGGGGGTTCCACCAGCGTCAGGCGCGGGAGACTCTGCAATGCGGGGTTGAGATAAAGCATTTTTCGGCTTTTGCGCCAGGTCGCATCTATTACCACCAGGCGTAACTGGTCAGGAATACGTTGTTCCAGTGGGACTGGTGGCCCGGGTGGAGCGAGCCCGAGCGCTTTGTACTCGGGTATTTCCGGATAGAGTAGCAAAGGCAATTTTTGATGGGAAAATAACCAGGAATGCAATTTGTCGGCGTTAAAGGTCTCACCAATATAAAGTTGGCTGTTTTTCAGGCTCAGATGTAATAACCCTGCGGTATTTTTTGCGTTAGGGGCTTCATCGGGGTGCTGCAAAATAAGGACTTCAACCAGGTTGGCGATTGGGTTAACCAGGGCGCAAATACAGTTTCGTCCAGGTCTGGCGCAGCGCGGGCATCGGGTACGTTTGGCAATCGGAGCAGTCATTAATGTGGCAATGTCTCCAGCTGATGGAGGGCAATTAGCGCTCGTGTTTGCGTTAGTCGCTGGGCAATCAATTCTTTTTTTGCAGTTGCACTCAAGGATTTAATGGCGTATTCGCGCTGGCTGGCACTGGAACGATCCGCTCCTGCCTCCAGATAACACAGCTGCACAGGTTTACGTCCGCGGAAATATCGTGCTCCGGCTTTACCCGATTCATGTTCCCGCCAGCGGCGGTCCATATCGGTAGTAATTCCGGTGTACACTTGCGCATCGCTGGTGCGGATCATATAGATAAACCAGTAGTTGGATGAGCTCATATCAGTGTGGTAATCATTATGGTAAATGCTGGTTAGGTATAGAGAATTATATGGCAAAAGAATCCACTGGTCAGGATCGCAATTTTGATGATCTGGCCAAGCGCTTTAAAAAAAATATTTATGGCGGACTAAAAGGGGACATTCGCCTTGCCGTACTCAACCGTGATTGTGCTGCGCATCTGCCCATCGCCCCGTTTAATCCGAATAACCTGAGCGATCGCTGGACCATTCTGGATGCGGGAGGTGGGCAGGGGCAATTTTCATTGCAGTTGGCGCAGGCCGGACACAAGGTGGTGATTTGCGATATCTCTGCTGAAATGCTCAAGCTTGCGCAGGAGCAAGTTGAACAATTGGGCCTGTCGGATCGTGTGCAGCTGATTCACTGCGCGCTACAGGACTTGCAGCAACATTTACCGAATGGCCAACACCAATTTGATTTTGTTATCTGTCACGCGGTTATGGAATGGATGCAGGAACCTGAATTGCTATTGCCCTGTTTGCTCAACTATATTAAACCGCATGGCTATTTATCGCTCACTTTTTACAATATCCATTCGCTGATTTACAAAAATTTACTGCGCACTAATTTTAAAAAGATTATCAATAAAGATTACGGCGGTTCACGCGGGAGTTTAACCCCGATTAACCCACTGGAGCCGCAGCAAGTCCTGGATTGGCTCGCTGCCCTGCGGTTGCAATTGCTCAGTCACAGTGGTATCCGCGTGTTTCACGATTATATTTTTAATGAAGAGCACCGTGCGCGGGATTCTCAAATATTGCTGCAAATGGAGTTGGAGTTCTCCCGGCAAGAGCCTTACCGGTCATTGGGGCGTTATGTTCATCTATTGGCAAAAATGCCGGTTAGCGAGACTTGATTTCCTGCAGTAATAGATCGCGTGCCTGATTTATTTTTGCCGCGAGATAATCGTTGCCCCCGCGATCCGGGTGGAGTTTCTGGATTAATCGACGATGGGCATCCAGGATCATCGCTTCGGTGACTTCCCCTTTACTGATCTCGCCCGAAAGCCCCAATACTCCCAGTGCTTCCTGGGTTGGCATGGGTACTACAGGGTGTTGGGGGGGAGTAAATTCGTCACTCCGGGCATTGTCCTGCTGTGCATTTTTGCGTTGCAACCAAAGTGGAAGCAGCTGGCTAACCAAGCCGTAAGCGTTGCGTACAAACGGAATCAAAGCTCCCAGTGCTGCACCTAACCAATGCATGCGGCCAGTAATCACTAATAAAACCAGTACACAGAGAAACGCACCTGTCCCCATTCGCCATAAGGCTTTGCGTTTTTGCGCAGGATCCAATTTCTTGTAATGGGCGCTACCAATAATGATGAGTGTTACGATAACTGCAAATACCAGAATCTTGAGCATAGAGCCTCCCTTAAACAGGCCGCCATTATAGGCACAGATTTTACTATCGACAGCTTCATTTTGTGCGCATAAAGGATATTGGCTATGCTTGTTGTAAACTTTCCAACCAAATATTCTGTTCAGACTTTATAAGGTATAAGCCAAATGGGATTGAAAATTAAAATAAAAATGGTTTTGCCTACATCCAGTCGGGGGATACAAGCACTATTGCTATGTTGGTGTATGCTTCTCTTTGCCTGCGGGGGGGGAGGTGGCAATAAAAATAATCTTGCACCGGTGAGTAGCAAGCCGGCACTATCCCCGGTTAGTTCAATAGGTCTTTCATCGGTATTGGCACTTTCATCTATCAGCTCGACCCCATCATCTGTTCCCGAATCATCACAACCAAGCTCATCACAATTAAGCTCGTCACAATTAAGTTCAGCAGTCAGCCAGATTATCCTGGATGGTAAGGTGACTTACGATTCTGTGCCGCATAACGATAATAAAATAGGCCTGGATTATTCAGCGACTACGGTCAAAGCCGCGCGCGGATTGGTAGTTGAATTGCTCGATAGTAACAATATTGTTTTGGCAACGACCAGTACGGATGACTTGGGTAATTACAGCTTTAGCGTTGAGCTTAACAAGCTTGTTAAAGTCCGTGTAAAAGCGCAATTGCTGCGGACCCAATCACCGGTGTGGAATTACAAGGTGACCGATAATACCAACGGCAATAGCCTGTACGTAATGGATGGTAATTTGGTTGCGGCAAGCGAAGCGACTGCGATCAGAAATTTACATGCGGCTTCTGGTTGGACCGGGGCCAGCTATACACAGCCACGTGTGGCCGCACCTTTTGCCATTCTGGATTCCGTCTTGCTAGGCGCAGAACGTGTCGTGGCAGCGGGCAATAGTAAAGACTTTCCCTCATTGGAATTGCGTTGGAGCCGGAATAATAAGCCGGCTGTTGGGGATTTGACGTTAGGTGAAATCGGTACCAGTTTTTACGATGGTTCGGCAATTTATATTTTGGGTGACCAAAACAACGACACCGATGAATATGATCGCCACGTTATTTTACATGAATGGGGCCATTATCTGGAAAGTGGCTTTTCCCGCTCCGATAGCATTGGCGGGGATCATGTTTATGATGACAAATTGGATTTGCGAGTCGCCATGTCAGAAGGTTTTGCCAATGCTTTTTCAGCAATGATGTTGGAAGATCCCGACTATCGCGATGCCAGTGGTACGCAACAAAATGAAGGTTTCTCGAATAACATTAGCGACAAAAACCATATCGTTCGTGGTTGGTATTCTGAAGCTTCTGTGCAATCTATACTTTATAATTTTTACGCCAGTAATAATGGAAAAACAGCGCGGAATTTCACCGATATTTTTAACATCATTAGCTCAACCGGCTATGCTGCCGATGCAGCAATGATTTCTATTTATGTGTTTGCAGATGAGCTGCGCAAACTTATTCCAGGGCAGATAACCAGCTTTAATAATCTCTTGCTTGAACAAAATATTGAACCGACCAATGCCTTTGGTGACGGTGAAAGCAACAGCGGTGGCTACACCGGTAGTTTGCCTATCTATAAAAAATTACCACCCAATAATACGCCTGTTAATGTTTGCAGCACTAATCGTTTTGGTGCTTATAACAAATTGGCTGTAGCCCAATTTATGGTACTTGATATCGCGGCAGTTGGTACTTACCGATTCAGTGTGCAAGAGGCCGGTGACGATTCAGGGAACTCTGATCCTGATATTTATCTCTATCATTATGGCGAACTGTTGGCTTATGCCGAAGGTACTGCAGTGGGTCAGGAAAGCCTGACGCAGACCTTGCCTGTGGGAACCTATGTGCTAGAGCTTGTCGATGACAGGGCAAAGAATATAGAAAATACCGATGAACTCACTGCTTGTTTTGATACGCGCGCGCTGCGCCTCGATTAGGTTGGAGGCTTGAACTGTGAATAATATGTCTATTAGCTATCTGGAATTTTTGGTCGCCGTTATAATTCTGTCTTGTATTCTTCTGTATGGGATTGGAGCCAGCGCCCCGGATAACTCAACACAATCGCCCTCGGTGATGAAGGGCGCAGCGGAGATAAGCTCCGCTGATAAAAACAATGAGCAGATGAAAGCCAAAAAATCAGCACATCAACCACATCCAGCGGTTAAACCTGGCGCGGCAGTCAGTTTAAAAAATATCGAACCATTATATGCCCCGGCTCCAGGAGTATATGAATACCAGGTGCAGCTGGTATCGCCCAACCATACAGGTGTTATGACAGTTGATGTTTCAACCAGTGATGGGGTTGCTATTGTTTCACCTGAACGCCGATTTGAGTTTGCATTACAGGAAGGCGGCGAATATTTAGTGCCGTTGACAATTGATGCCGATTCAGAAGGACGTTTCTATATTCAGCTTCATGTAACCATCGAGGTAAATGGGCAAACTTCAGCGCGCGCTATCGCGGCTGTCTTACAGGT
>JAJQJO010000123.1 GCA_021323495.1 Cellvibrio sp.
GCCATTTTTCTTCTGTTTGGGAGGCACCTGGCAACTGCGCACCAATAGTGGCAAACGGTATTTTAATTCCGATGCGCGCATTGGCCGCACCGCAAACTACCTGGCTCGGACCATCGGGCAGACCAGCCACCTGACAAACACGCAGCTTGTCGGCATCAGGATGTTGTTCACAGCCTACAATTTCACCCACAATTACGCCGGTAAAATCGCCTGCGACAGATTCAACAGCATCCACTTCCAAACCAGCCATAGTGAGCTGGGCGACTAATTCATCGGTACCTATGGCTGGATTAACCCACTCGCGCAGCCAGGATTCACTGATTTTCATATTTCATCTATTCCGTAGGTTGGGCAGTCATGCCCAACAATCACCGTTGTATTTTTGCCGCATTCAATATCGGCAGGATGGTCGTGTTGGGCATAGCTGCCTATGCGGCCCAGCCCAACCTACATAAGTTAAAACTGTTTTAAGAAACGCAGGTCGTTCTCGAAGAACAAACGCAAGTCGTTCACGCCATAGCGCAACATTGCCAAACGTTCTACTCCCATACCAAAAGCAAAACCAGTGTAGGTTTCCGGATCGACACCACTGGCTTTAAACACTTCCGGATGTACCATTCCGCAGCCACCTACTTCCAGCCAACCCGTGTTTTTACACATGCGGCAACCTTTGCCACGACATTGCGTACACTGGATATCCATCTCGGCTGATGGCTCGGTAAATGGAAAGTAGGATGGACGAAAACGCACGGGCACGTCGGCCTCAAAAAAGGCTTTCAGGAATTGGTCCATGGTGCCTTTAAGATCGGCGAAACTGATATTTTTATCGACCACCAGACCCTCAACCTGATGAAACATCGGCGAGTGGGTCACATCGGAATCGCAGCGATAAACGCGGCCGGGGCAGATCACCCGAATCGGTGGCTGTTTGTTTTCCATGGTGCGCACTTGCACAGGAGACGTGTGGGTACGCAGTACGTGAGTGTCATCTACGTAAAAAGTATCGTGCATCGCCCGTGCGGGATGATGGGATGGAATATTGAGCGCTTCGAAGTTATGGTAGTCGTCTTCAATTTCCGGACCGACTTCAACGCTGTAACCAACAGCTGCAAAGATTTCTTCAATGCGCTGCAATGTACGGGTTACTGGATGCAAACCACCGGTGTGTTGGCCACGGCCCGGAAGGGTTACATCAACCACTTCGCTGGCGAGCTTGGCATTGATCGCGGCCTGCTCCAATAGTTCTTTGCGCACATTAAGCGCGTCTTGCACGGCATCTTTGGCTTTATTGATTTCAGCACCAGCAGCAGGACGCTCCTCTGCAGATAATTTACCCAACGTTTTCATCAACGCGGTGATGCTGCCATTTTTACCTAAAAAATTCACACGTACTGCATCAAGCGCAGTCAGATCCTGGGCGTCGGCAACGAGTTTGAGCGCTTCTTGGGTAAGCGCAGCGAGATTTTCCATCTGCTTTTCCAGTTTGAATAGGTCAACTAATGAGTCGGACTAAATTAGATTTTCCAAGCACATTTCGCAGGAAAGAAACAGCTTGTACATCAAGCGGTATACCACCCTCATGGATGGCTGAAATGCAGAAGCAATTTTCTGCCCGCCCATCCTGAACATAAAAAAAGGGAAGAACCCTGAAGCTCTCCCCTTTCATCGCGTTCACAAAAGCCCTTGCGGGCTTGAGGTTGTTGGACGATTAAGCAGCCAGAGCTGATTTAGCCTTCGCAACAACAGCAGCAAATGCCGCCTTGTCGTACACAGCCAGATCAGCCAGTACACGACGGTCCAGAACGATGCTCGCCTTTTTCAAGCCAGCAATCAATTGGCTGTAGGACAAGCCTTCAGCGCGAGATTGGGCGTTGATACGAGTAATCCACAGAGCACGGAAATTACGCTTTTTAACGCGACGATCGCGGTAAGCATATTGACCAGCTTTGATAACCGCTTGTTTGGCAACACGGAATGTACGCGAACGTGCACCGTAATAACCTTTAGCAGCTTTTAATACTTTCTTGTGACGACGACGCGCCTCTACACCACGCTTAACACGGGCCATATCTCTATCCTCTCAAAATTCTCAATTAGCGCTGATTAACTAGCACGGAACAAACGTTTTACGCGTGGTACGTCAACGGCATCAACGATGCTGGTGCCGCGCAATTGGCGCTTACGTTTGGTGGTCATTTTGGTCAGGATGTGGCTCTTGTTAGCGTGTTTGAACTTGTAACCTGCGCCAGTCTTTTTGAAGCGCTTTGACGCGCCACTGTGTACTTTAGCTTTAGTTGCCATGTGATAGAACTCCACACATTTAGGTAAATAATATTAATAATCAAGGCAGCTAAAAGCCCGACTATTTTCTCTTTTTGGGGGCGATGACCATAGTGAGCTGCTTACCTTCCATCTTGGCAGCCTGCTCAACGGTACCCATCTCAGCCAGGTCGGTCTCGATGCGTTGCATCATTTCCATCCCCAGCTCCTGGTGGGCGAGCTCGCGACCACGGAACTTTAACGTCACCTTGGCCTTATCCCCATGCTCCAGGAAGCGCATCAGAGCCTTTAACTTGACCTGATAATCCGCTTCCTCCGTCCCTGGGCGAAACTTCATTTCCTTCACCAACTGCTGCTTTTGTTTCTTTTTCGCAGCGGCTTTGGTTTTTTTGATTTCAAACAGATGCTTGCCGTAATCCATAATCTTGCAGACTATTGGATCGCTATCAGCAACGATCTCCACCAAATCCAGCGTCGCTGCCTGAGCTTGGGCCAGAGCCTCACTCAGGGCAACAATACCTACCTGTTCACCTTCGGCATTGATTAAACGAACCTGTTTGGCTTCGATCTGATCGTTGATCCGCGCTTTTTTAGAATTGCCTTTGGCTGCGGGAGCGTTATCTCGTTTGATAGTTGTATCTCCAAATAATTAATAGGAACGAATCTTTTTGCTTTTTCAGCATTTATCGGGCAAAAAACTTTCTTTTAAACAGAAATATTTCTGCCTCGACGCGCTATATCGGCGGTCAAGTGCGCGATGAAAGCTTCCAGAGTCATTACACCCAAGTCTTGTCCGTCTCTTGTACGAACTGCAAGTGATTGATTTTCAACCTCTTTATCGCCAACGACGAGCAGGTAGGGTACCCGCTGAATTGTGTGCTCGCGGATTTTAAAGCCGATCTTCTCGTTTCTCAAGTCCGGAATCACACGAATGCCGATATCACGCAAGGTTTTTTCAACTAATTTGACGTAATCAGCCTGGTTATCGGTGATATTCATGACCGCAACCTGGGCCGGAGCCAACCAAACCGGGAATGACCCCTCGTAGTGTTCGATCAGGATTCCGAGGAACCTTTCAAAGGAGCCGAGGATAGCCCTGTGCAGCATCACCGGACGCTTGCGTACATTGTCTTCTGCTACATATTCGGCATCGAGGCGTTCGGGCAGCACATAATCAAGCTGGATGGTACCGCATTGCCATGAACGTCCGAGCGCGTCCTTAATCTGGTATTCAATCTTCGGACCATAGAAGGCACCCTCGCCAGGCAACTCTTCCCACTCCAGACCCGCAGCGCGCAACGCCGTACGCAAACCTTCTTCTGCCTTATTCCAGGTTTCAAGGGTGCCGGCGTATTTTTCGGGGCGCAGGGAAAGTTTTACTGCGATATCAGTAAAACCAAAGTCGTCATAAACGGATTTGAGCATTTGGTTAAAGGAGGCAACCTCGCTGACCACTTGCTCTTCTGTACAAAATATATGCGCATCATCCTGTACAAACCCGCGTACACGCATAATGCCGTGTAACGCGCCCGACGCTTCATTGCGATGGCAGGAACCAAATTCCGCCAAACGCAGTGGCAAATCTTTATGTGAACGTAAGCCATGGTTAAATATCTGGATATGGCCAGGGCAGTTCATCGGTTTAACCGCAAAGTCGCGCTTTTCCGATTCAGTGGTAAACATGTTATCGCGATAGTTTTCCCAATGACCCGACTTTTCCCACAAGGTGCGATCCATAATCATCGGGGTTTTAACTTCCTGATAGCCCCAATCATTTTGCTTGGCGCGCATGTACTGTTCGATTTGTTGCCACAGGGTCCAGCCTTTTGGATGCCAGAACACCATGCCAGGTGCTTCATCTTGCAGATGAAACAAATCAAACTTCTTGGCCAATTTGCGGTGATCGCGTTTGGCCGCCTCTTCCAGCAAATTCAGGTAGGCCTTTAACTGTTTGGCATCTGCAAACGCAGTACCGTAGATGCGCTGCAACATTTTGTTATTGGAATCGCCACGCCAGTAAGCGCCAGAGGTGCGCATCAGTTTGAAATTCAAGCAAAACCGCATGTTGGGTACGTGCGGCCCACGACACATATCCACGTATTCTTCGTGGTGATACAGACCGGGCGTTGCATCTTTAGGTACGTCGCGATCCAAAATCTCCAGCTTGTAAGTCTCACCGCGCGCAGTAAAAACGTCATAGGCATCTTGCCAGCTGACTTGCTTTTTCACTACGTCATATTCGGTCCTGGCCAATTCCAGCATGCGTGCTTCCAGACGGGCAACATCCTCGTCAGTTAGCTTCTGCTCCAGGTCGATGTCGTAATAAAAACCATTGTCGATGGTTGGGCCGATAGCCATTTTCACATCAGGAAACAATTGTTTGATCGCATGGCCGAGCAAATGCGCACAGGAGTGGCGGATAATTTCCAATCCGTCTTCATCTTTCGGGGTAAAAATCACCAGGTCAGCATCTTCAGTGATCAAGTCATGCGCATCGACACGTTGGCCGTTGACTCGACCGCCCAGGGTCGCCTTGGCCAAGCCAGCCCCAATAGACGCAGCGACTTCATAGACTGATACGGGATTTTCGAAAGGACGTTTGGAACCGTCAGGAAGAGTGATTACAGGCATGATGTATCCTTTGTCAGTGGTGACCCCTACGAAAGGTCACATGATTTAAAAATGAGGTGTTAAATAAGCCAGATCCCACACCTACGATTGTGCGGGTCGGCGAGTATAGGGGAGCTTTAGGATTGGAGGCAACCTTAGCGCGGTGATGGAACAAAACTGCGGTTGCGCCATTTGAGTGCTGCGGTAATTAGTGTGAACAACAAACAGGCGGCCAATGCGATCAAAACTTCATTTAAATGCGGGGAAAAAATCACGGTGTAACCTTTCCCCTTGATAAGGGAGGAAAAACTGGACACAGCGAAAGGCATCCAGAATAAACGAAAAGTCTGCCAGGGATTAACGAACGGCGATTGGCCATTGCTTACACTCAGCATCAGCGCGATTCCGATTACCACACTGATCCCGAGCGCATTAACCCAGATTTTGGGATCGGGATCGAAATGGAAACAAACAGTAACGAAATACCAAATCAAGTAATACCAAAGGATCAGTTTGCCGGGCTTCAATCGGGCAAAATAAGAAAAAATAATCGCCATATCAGTGAGAACCAGAAGATTACCGAAACATTGGACACAATATACTATTGTGCATCTGCACAAAAAATGCCATTTGCTGATCGGGTAATTTTTCTGCTTTAAAAATAATTAAAGTGGCCAATATCGCTGTAACTATATCTCCCTAAATTTGCCACGCCAAAGTAATTGCGCCGAAATTTTTTCGCGCGGTCTGGCTCTTGTTTGGCTCTGTATCCGACTGGTAGGACAGACCAATGCTCGCGCGCTGCCACGAGTAAGTAAAACCGGCCATTAATGAATATTGATAATGCTCCAGCCCTTCTGAAGCAGTTTTACCAAACTCATTACCATCAATCAGAATTTGATTGTGGACGTAATTCCCTGTACCACCCAGATAAAAATACCAACCTTCGGAGGCCGCGACCGGCGTACTAATACGGCTGGACAAAAAACTCATGGTTGAATAGCTGCGCGCAAGGTCATTCCCTACACGCAAGAAAAGCCCTGCCCCCGCATGGGATTCCAGATTTCCAACCGCTAAATCGGCCAATAAGACTGCATCAAACGGGCTTGAATCCTCAGTAGAGAAACGCCATACCGCCGTGCGCTGCAGCTGCCAGACAAATTCATCATCCAATTGATAATCCCACCCCTTGGGCTGCTCGGCATCTACTACCCGATGGACAAATTTCTGCACCTCTTCGGCTCCGGATGAGGGCCCAACAATACCGACCAGGGTGGCAACATGATCAGCAAAATCATCCTGGACAGCTACGTAGCTAGAGCGCCAATACAATAAACCCGCATAGGGCGCGTCCGCCGGATCAGGGACTTCTTTAGTAATATCTTCGGGAGTCACCATCGCCTGCCCAATCGAATGCATTTTGTAGGCGTACGTGGGTTCATCACTTACCATCCAGGCCAGAGGCAACGTTAGTAGCGGTGGTTTGGTTATTTCCTCGCCCGGCTCATTGCGTTGGCGCCAGGAAAAATAGATACCGTTGGTATAACCACCGCCATCCTTGTTGGCAAAGACGTCGTTGTCCCAACTGGCAGAGATCCAATTAAGTTCAGCAAAAACATATTGGCTATTGAAAGCAATCGCACCCAATAAAAGATGGCGCACTACGAAAGGACATCGTTTTAACAATGCCGTAACCACAGTTTTTATAAGCGGCATAGCGGTAGACTCCGTCAGCTTGTCTGATTTCCCAAAACAACAAACACACCAAAGAATCTTAACCGCTTTAATGATGGCACCTCTGTTAGGTAGGGAACGGACAAAAAAGCCCTCACTGGGAGGACTTTGTTTGTCATTCGGATTAACATACTTACATTAATAAACGTCGCGACGATAGCGATTGGTTTCGATCAATTGTTGCAAATCATTTTCTCCCAATATATCAACCAGTGCCTGGTGGACACCGGTACCCATAGCTACCCCACCGCAGACATAAATTGCTGCTCCACGGTCCAACCATTCGCATAATTGTTGTTGCCTGGACTTCACCACTTGCTGTACATAGCCTTCACCATCGCGCGAATAAACTTCATCCAATTCGGTTAAGAAACCGGATTGCTGCCATGCATCCAATTCTGCCGCAAACAATCGATCCTTGCTGCGCTGGCGCTCGCCAAATATTAACCAGTTTTGTTGTACATCATTGATATAGCGCTCGTGCAAATGCGCACGCAAACCTGCAATTCCGGTACCCGCACCAATGAAAATTACAGGGCAATTCGTCAATGGCGCATGGAAAGAAGGATTGCTGCGGATACGTGCCAGGACTTTACCATTCACTTCCGCCAGGGTCGTCAACCAGCCAGATCCCAAACCAGGCTCGCCCTTTTCAGTAAACGTTTGGCGCACAACCAAATCCAGTCGGCCATCAGTTGCCACCGAAGCGATGGAGTACTCACGATGCGGCAAAGCAAGATTATTCTGCGGTTTTATTTCCAGAATATCGCCCGCCTGCCAATGCCCCGCTTGCCAATGAGAAGTGCCGGGTTTTGGTGGCTGCAAGCTCACGCAATAAATACTTGCACCAACACTGCCCGCATTCATCAATTGGCGTTTTTGCAAATGCCATTCCTCATATTCCGGGGTGGTCCATGCGGGTACATGCTCAACACCGCTAATATCGGCAATCGCTTTTTGCCATGCATTTATCGCATGTTCATCACCATTATCCACATTGATACGCGCGAATAATGGCATGCCGCCATTGGCCAGCAACCACTGCTCAACCTGTCCTGCAAAGGAGCAAAAATCGTTGTAGCGCTTATCGCCAAGCCCTAGCACCGCAAATTGCAACTGGCGCAAGACGGGCGATGATTTTAATAACCTGCGGGCAAAACCACGGGCAGAATCCGGAGCCTCACCTTCGCCAAAAGTCGAAACCAAAAACAATATGTTTTTTGCCGATTCAATCGTCGCTTTATCCAGGGCCGCAATATTTTTTACACTTGCCTTAATTCCGCCCGACTGCAAAATAGTCGCAGTATTCCATGCGAGCTGCTCAGCGGTTCCGGTTTGGCTTGCATACACAATCCAGTAATCGGCATCAGTATGGGTATTGGCAACCCCGGCGGCGGCCGCTTTGCTGGTGCGCTTCTTTTTGCGGCGATCGATATACAACAGGAAGCCGGTGATGGTGAACAAGGGCATCAATAATGAAGCAATCATATTGACGATCAAACCGGGTGTACCAAACCATTCGCCTGTGTGCAATTCGTAGATACCTTGATAAATACGCTTACCGAGTGGTTCCAAAGGTTTATATGGCTGCTCGTTGAGCACCTCGCCTGAGGTTGCATCAATGCTGATCGCACTGCGCTGGCGGTCATTGGTTGCAGCTGGTGAGACATAGGAAATCACGACGGGATCGGTGTTAGAACGCGGCGCATTTATGCTGGCAAATTTAAAACCATTTTCGGTTTTGCGTAAAAATATTGCCCATGCCGTGTCCAGCATAATTGAGCCTGTGTGATCCCGATGCATTTCGCCGGGACGCCCTTCGCCGCTACGCTTTCCATCGCCAGGGCCGCCACGACGCTCCTGCACAGGCTCACCGGTTAACACCAGCGATGCACCGTTTTTAAACCAACTGTATGACCAGGTCAGCCCGGTTAACGCCAGGAGTAAATAAACTACGATTACCCAGGTACCGACCACCGAATGCAATGCCCAATAAAAATTGCGTCCTTTTAAACTGAAATCGATACGAAACCAGTTGCGCCAATTCAACGGGCGGCGTGGCCAGCGCAAATACAATCCGGATAACGCAAAATAAACCAGAGCCAGCGCGCTGAAACCGGTAATCTGGCGACCGATATTAATACTGCCCTCCGCCGATGGAATTAATAGCCAGCGATGCAACGAACGCACTGTGCGAAAAAACTGTTCACCGCGAATTTTTCCCAGCAATTCGCCGTTATAAGGATTGATATAAACATTATCCCCCCTGCGTTCACCCTGCGGCGGGGCAACACGTATCAATGCACTGCGATCCACTTCAGGCCAAAACGTAATTTGTTCGACTCGCGCATCGGGGCGCTGTGTATGAAAACGTTTGACGATAGCATCGGGGGTTAAACGTTCGCCGCTGACCGATACTTGTACCACGCCAGGGCTAATCGCCTCCATTATTGTCCGCTCAAAACTCATTAGTCCGCCAGTTATACCTACCACTGCAAGCACAATACCCGCGGTAATCCCTAAAAACCAATGAACCTGAAACAAGCCGTTTTTCACGCGAACTTCCCCAAAAATTACAGGTATACCTGCGAATAAAATATTTGTATTAATTAATATATTTGATAATTTTTTATATTTTTAATTTAATGCTGATACAGAAACAATATTCCCATCGCTTAATTGCCAACCGCCACCTAGCGCCTTGTACAAATCCACCGCTGCATTCAAACGCGCAAGCCGCTGTTGCACCAGCGAGTCCTGCGCAAGAAATAACGTGCGCTGAGCTACCAACAAAGA
>JAJQJO010000124.1 GCA_021323495.1 Cellvibrio sp.
GTGAGCCACGACCGTGAATTTGTATCTTCATTGGCGACGCGCATTATCGATATGCAGCCGACAGGGTTGATTGATTTTCACGGCAATTACGAAGATTATTTGCGCAGCCAGGGCATTTACACCATGTAAATCCCGCCTTCTATAAAAAGCCCGCATTTATTGATGTAAATGCGGGCTTTTTTATGGGTGATGATTTTGCGTTGAAAAAATTAATTGCCCGCGCTTAGTGATCCATCAGTTTCTTGCGGCACTTGCGATGCTATTGCAGCTTGGGTTGTTTTGCGTTTAAGCAAATAAACCAAACCAATCGCAATGGTTAATAGTGCCAGACCCAATAGCGGGCGATAAAAAAACCAGGCAATACTAATAGTCACCAGTGCCAAAATCAAACCAAGTAAAAAGCTCACAATACCAATGCCAATCTCGACGATTTTGCCAAAAACAGGAGCGATATCTGCCAGTACTGACAATGGTTTAAATATCAAATTGAAAGCAAAAATCAGCAACATAGTGCCAGCTAACCTTACTCCCCAAGTGAACATGATGTTGCCAGTTTTAGCTTGTTCAAACATAGCATCAGCCGTGTGGGGTCCCGCTTGTAATAACGCAATGGTGCGCCCGTTACTGGCGATATGTTGATGGAGGCTGCTTCCCTGCAGATCGCCAATAGCGCTATAAGTTTGGATAGGAATATAGTTAAAGGAGATTTTTTGGTCGCCAATTTTGGGTTTTCTTTCATCTCTGCCGTAATAAAACCCGTTGCTGTTTTGCACCACATCTTTGGGCAAAACAGTATGGTTTTGCAATGTCAGGTCCTGAAAATTGTCGATGGAATCTTTGTATGTTTCCGATAATTGGTACTGGCCGATACTGATATGATTTGCTGTCCATGTTTCAGATTTGTAGCGCCAATTTTCAGGATTTTTATGGCCGCGTTGCTGTTTAAAATCTGACGAATTGATTAGTGCATCGGACCACCTTTTTTCATAAGTATAGGTGGTGACAGTTTCAATATCACCACCCATGCTTTCCTTTTCTTCAGAGTGTGATATTTCGTTCCATTGGTAGGTTTGTACTTGCCGTCGTAATTTCAGCGCTTGCACATTGACAGGCAGGAGATTGTCGCTGAGGGTCTGCCCGGTAGTGGCCTCGCCAGTCAAATGGACTAATTTTCCATTCATCTGAGGCGCTATTTCCAGTGCATTAATGGATATAACTACACCCTGTGATTCGACCAATGCTTTATAGGTTTTTACTGCACGCCCTTCATTCCAGAACAGCAGGCCTAAGCCAACGATAATTAGTACTATGCCAATGAGCAGGCCTTTAAGCGATGCCCCGATCCGTTGTGGCCAGGACGTGTGGGTTACTTCGGTAAATTGATCACTCATCATTTTTCCCTGGTTCGTTATTGTTGATATCGTGTGGCAGCCCCATTCCTGACAAACTAACCTGCTCATGGTAATGGCACAGTTCGATTTGTCATTTCCTCCCTTGTGCCTTAAAACTCCCGGTTGTTATTTGCAAAAAAGACAGCGAAATTTTTTTTATTTGGCTCCTGATTCTCTTCAGGATTTTCAGTGCGAATGAAATAATCTGTCCGAAAAATGTCTCGGTGATTATCGCTTCGGTAGATTTTGAATAATGTTTCGAAAATATAGTTACATGTTTGGCATGGCTTCCATAAATACTGTATTCAAAACCATAATCAGTTTTAATTTTTGAGAGTTTGCAAGGCTTTTTCTTAATCGCGGAATGGATGGCAAGGGTATAGGCGATCGGGCCGGTAAGTCGCAATACCCCTTTTTTTCCGACTCCATGCCATTGCGGATTGTAATTATCAATATTTTTTAGTACCTGTAATATGACAGCGCGAAGGTAAGGATGCCCTGCGCTGGCTGCCACATGCCATTGCTGTAGTTCGCCTCCGCTAACACGGGATAGTTCGCGATGGTTTCCCCAACCGTTAAAGCCGTCATAGGTTATTGCATTCCATTCCTGCCAACTGCTAAGTAAAATTTTATCGGAAGGTTTAATGGTGGTAGTCAGTGGCTTTGTGATCGTACTTTTGATATCCAGATACACCCCTCCACTGCGATAAATTAACAGATACCTAAAAAAGTCCGCTCTCGCAGCCCCGTAATTGGGAGTAATACGGTCGTAGTAACGAAGTATGTTGGGAAACTCTTGCTGGATAAACTGCCTCATTCCCTGATCATCAAACAGTACATGTTCCCAGTCAGGATTTGATTTCTTCAGGGTGCGAATGTTATTGGCAACCTCTGGGGGAATAGAAGAAAGGCAGTGATAAGTTTGATATATCCGTTTTGGAATGCTAGCACCTTGGGGCTGGTGAGGTAGCAAAGCATCATAATTTCGCGCAATTTTCAATTGCGTTAATGCTGATAACATTGGTGTTTCCGGTTTTTTATTTGGATGCAATTTTTGGTTGTAAAGTGTAACACCAGTTTTGCTGATAAATGAAATCTGAGGGAATGTGCTGGGGTAACCCTTTTTGAGTGCGGTTACTTGAAGGCCGGGTATCAATGTGTGATTAGGAGGGGTTATTTATGTGGTTCACTGCCAAGATCTGATCGTAATTGATTGTAAAAAATAAACCCGGCCAGAGCCGGGTTTGTTTTACCGCATGAAAACTTAATTAAGCTTTCATACGACGAGCAGCAAACAAGCCAGCCAAACCCATCAACATCAAAACAATTGTTGATGATTCAGGTACTTGCGTTACGGTAGCGGATAATACTCTTACGCCGATAACCAGGTCGTCATGGTTGTCATCATCCATGTAGCCGCCGGTGTCATCAAAGAACAGGATTGCATCGTAAGCGGTACCATCGAAAGATGTATTAAGTGCGGTAGCAAAAGATACCCAATGATCTCCCATGTTGTTGTTGCCATTGGCCACAAAATTCGGGACTGGTGAGCCGTTGGTGGAGAAAGTAAATTGAATCAACTCGCCAACAGTATAGGTATCGAAGTAACCAATGAATGGTGAAGGTGGTAATACGTTAGTTATGGTGCTTGAGTTGGACTCGAACGTGTTTGTCCAGCCAGCCTCATGACCCAGGTAGTCAAACCGGAGGCTCAATGTACCGTTGATACTCGATTGCAGGTTGCCACCGATGTTGTAGCTTTGCGGGGCCAGATTGCCCAGGTAGTAATTGTTGCTTGGAACAGCAGTGTTAACGCCGCCAGCAACTTGTAAGTATGCCGCTTGTGCAGTCAGCGAACTCAGCGTGATGAGTGCGGCTGCTGCGAGTTGGATCAGTTTCATAAGAGTCGTCCTTTTTAATGAAGCTAAATTGAGTGAGTGAAAACAGCCTAAGCCGTCGACTTACTCAGCATAAATTATGCCATTTAACTATTTTGTATAAAAAACAGTATGTTGAGTGTTTTTTTTGAATTGTTTTAAGTGGGGAAATGTAAATTTTTCCGACGAAGGCTTGAGATCAAGCATTGTATTGGGTGCAATTTAATCCCAGGGGTAGTCAAGTTGACCGCGAAACCCGTGTGGCGGTTATTAGCGCAGGGAGGGACTGAAATTTCCTCCCTTTGGTTAATGCATGCTTAGTTTTCTGGCGTGTCAGTACAGCCTTTTTCTCCTTCAGCAAGCTTCTCCAATCGGATGTTGGTAATACTCACCGTAAATTTTCCATCAGTGGCAATGCTGAACGGGCCATTGATTTTGCTTAAATCAAAGTTGTCGCTTTTAAAACAGTTGAGGGGCAGGGGCAGGGAAAACCACTCGCCTTTGGGCATCTTCTTTATCATTTGATTAATGGATATATCGGCGCGGCAAGGGTAACCGCAGTCGAGGCCAATATTTACATTTTTATCCGGTTTTACATCAATGCGCATATCAATGGTGAGGGATGCTGCATCTTTATATTTGGATAGATCGATTGGATTGCCATAGAGGCCGAGGTTGCCCTGTACTTTTTTGCGCGGTGCCCAGGTGAGTTGGATGGCATCGCCTTTGGCTTTGAAATCAGTTGGTGCAACCGATATCTTCCCGCCAGCAGATGTCCCTTCACGCCCCTGGATACTGGTGGACCAGTTGCTGGGATCGCCGAGGGAGATGCTGCGTCCTATCAGCTCTCCCTTTACCAAATAAAAATGGTTGGGGTTCAGGGTTTCCGCATTACTGGCAAGCGGTGCTAAAAGGCTAATGCAGGCAAGGGTTTTCAGGGGTTTTATCAGAACGTTGTACATGGGGGTAATCTCTTGCGATAGTTATTATTTGGGTTTATAGGTCATGTGTAAGATTATGATGGCGCGCAAATAATATTTACCCTGGCTGGATAAAAGTCAATTTCCTGCGCAATAAAAAAGCCCCGGCAAGCAGTGTGTCCTGACCGGGGCTTTTATTGTAGTACTGCTTTGAATGCGGGCAGTTAATCCAGGTAAGCATCAATAGTATTGATAGTGCCATCGTCGTTGTGGGTCAGCTCGGTCACTTTCACGCTGCGCAAATGGGTCTGTCCGCCCGAAAGTGATGAGTCGTGGTAGAACAAATACCATTTACCCTGGTGTTCAACAATCGAGTGATGGTTGGTCCAGCCCAACACCGGAGTCAGCACTATACCTTTATAAGTGAAGGGGCCGTAAGGTGTGTCGCCTACAGCATAGGCGATGTAATGGGTGTCGCCGGTGGAGTAGGAAAAATAATATTTGCCGTTGTATTTGTGTACCCAGGCGGCTTCGAAAAAGCGGCGGTTGCTATCAGTGCCCAGCAGCGGAACACCGCCGCCGTCGATAATTTGCACATCTTTGGGAGCCTCGGCAAATTGCAGCAGGTCGTCGCTCATGCGTGCGATTTTTGGACTGAGTGCAGGCTCGTTGCTGGCAGGATATTTATCCTCGGTCGTGTAAGTACCGCTCGCCCAGCGCTGCAATTGTCCGCCCCAGATGCCACCAAAGTACATGTAGTAAGCACCGTCATCGTCTTTAAAAACCGCCGGGTCAATACTGAAACTGCCTTTTATTGGTTCGGCTTCTGCTTTGAACGGACCTGCGGGTGAATCGCTAGTGGCGACACCTATCTGGAAAATATCTTCTTTGTTTTTCGCGGGGAAATACAAATAGTATTTGCCATTTTTTTCTGCGGCATCGGGCGCCCAGAGTTGGCGGCTGGCCCAGGGTACATCTTTTACATTCAGAACTTCACCATGATCTGTTACAGCGCCGCCAACGGTATCCATGGAAAGTACATGGAAGTCTTTCATATCAAATTTATCGCCCTCACCCTCGGTAGTAATACCGGTATCTATATCGTGTGATGGATAAATATAAAGTTTGCCGTTAAATACATGAGCCGACGGGTCGGCCGTGTAGATATTTTTTACTAACGGTTCGCCAATAAAAAGTGCCGGGTCTGCCGGGGTGGCTGTTGGTGTTGTCGCGGCGACCGAACTTGCAACTGCCGTCGATGCGGCGGCTTTGCTGGTTTCCGGATTGGATTTGTCCTGGCAGCCGGTGATCAGGATGCTGCCGGCAATACAACCGGCGAGCAGGAGTTTGCGCTGGATTGTCATAGTTATTGTCTCTTTGTGGGTTGCGTAGGTTTTTATAATTCCAACCCGGATATTACCAATGCCAGAGCGTTCCGTCTTCCAATCGATTCACAGGCAGGCAAGCGCGTTTGTAAGGATATTTGGCGGCGAGCTTCTCATCAATATCCACGCCGTGGCCCGGTGCCTCACCGGGCGTAAAAAATCCGCGCTCAAATTGATAGGCGTGGGGGAAAACTTCATCCATTTGCGCGCTGTGCGCCATATGTTCCTGAATCCCGAAGTTAGGTACCCAGTAATCAAAATGCAGTGCTGCGCCCATACACACCGGTGATAAATCAGTAGCGCCATGAAAACCAGTACGCACATGGAACAAACTGGCAAAATCGGCGATACGCCGCACCTGGGTGATACCACCGGCATGGACAATGGTGGTGCGGATATAATCGATCAAGTGATTCTGGATCAGTTCGCGGCAGTCGTGGATGGAATTAAATACTTCACCCACAGCGAGTGGTGTCGTCGTATGTTGGCGAATCAATTTAAATGATTCCTGGTTTTCTGCCGGCACCGCATCTTCCATCCAAAATAAATGATAGGGCTCCAATTCTTTTCCGAGGCGCGCCGCTTCAATTGGTGTCAAGCGATGATGTACGTCGTGCAGCAGATGAATATCGCGGCCAAACTCCTTGCGCACTGCCGCAAATACTTCGGGAATAAAATTCAGATATTTTTCGGTTGACCAAACTTCAGTTGATGGCAAGTCGGCGTCCGCAGGCTCGTAACTCTTGTCGCTTTTGGCCACGCCGTAAGTTTTTTCGATACCGGGAATGCCGCATTGCACACGAATCGCCTGATAGCCTTTTTCTTTGGCTTTGCGCACTGCCTCCAGGGTGGAATCCAGGTCTTTGCCGTTGGCGTGAGTGTACGTCAGGATGCGCTCACGGCTTTTGCCACCGAGCAATTGGTAGAGCGGCATATTCGCCATTTTGGCTTTGATATCCCAGAGTGCGACATCAATTGCGGCGAGCGCCGTCATACCAACAGGCCCGCGCCGCCAGTAGGCGCCGCGATAAAAAAATTGCCAGATATCTTCAATTTGTTGCGGGTCGCGGCCAATTAACGCGGGGATTAAATAATCCTCCAGATAAGAGACTACGGTTTTTTCTCGGCCATTGAGTGTTGCATCGCCGATGCCGTAAATTCCCTGGTCAGTGGTGATCTTCAAGGTTACAAAGTTTCTGCCGGGGCAGGTGACAATCACTTTCGCATCAACAATTTTCATTCAA
This sequence comes from Cellvibrio sp., assembly GCA_021323495.1. Lineage (GTDB taxonomy): Bacteria > Pseudomonadota > Gammaproteobacteria > Pseudomonadales > Cellvibrionaceae > Cellvibrio. The sequence goes on from JAJQJO010000124.1 coordinate 6,818, forward strand.
CGACTTCTCTACAGCTGGGGTTGTTAACGGTTTGTTAGTATTTTTCGCTCTCTTTCGGCCCCAGGTAGCTGGGCAAAAGTCCGCCGGTATCAATTAGAATTTTTTGTAAAACTACGCCTGGATCAAGGCTATAAATTCGCAATCTATGCACACCGGGTTTATCAATCCGATGTGTGGTTACGCTTTTACGCGCATCGCTGCGCACAGTTTCTTCCCAGGTGGCGGTGCTCATATCTGCAGTTAAATCTACGATCTGCGGTGTCTGCGTATCAAATGCAACGGCGTAGCGTAAACCGCGGCCGGGCATCAGTGGCCAGCTGGGGGCAAATACCCCTTCGACCGTAAACTCACCGCTGCCCTGGGTGTAAACATCGTATTCGAGATAGGGCGCGCCTGCCGCATCCTTAAAGGTTTTATCGGTAATGGGATAGACCGCCATGGATGACAATGTGCGCCCGTGTTGGGGAATCGTTTCCCAGCGCAGTTCGCGATTGTTGCCTTGGCGCTGGTAGTGCCGGGCTTCAATTGCAATGTAGCCGTCCGCTTCCACAAATCCTGTTAGTGCCTGTTTGTCCAGCGGTCTATTTACGGCTTTTACCGCAATGTTTGCGCCACCCCACCCGGTCCCGGTTATTTGCACTGAGCCGCTAACTTCACCTCTGGGCACCTTGTCCCAATCGATAGATACCTTGATCTGCGCTGCAGTGTTAACTTGTATACTAGTATGACTTAGTATAATCCAAGGTGCACTTACTTTGGCAGTGGCTGTGAACGATTCTTTACCTTTATTAAACACCTCAATGATCCTGTACTGCTTGCCCAATGGGTCAAATCGCGGCAGTTGATAAGTGCCGGAGCCGGGCCAAGCGGCGGCCATACCTTCAACCGCAATGCCCATTTCAGCGGAGTTATGCGGTTCATAAAGATGGACGACGGGCAAAGTATCTTCGGGCGGGTTATTCCAATGGCTATAGCCGATGTGCGGCTGGGACATAAAATGATTCCACTTGCCGCCGTTTAACTGATGGTATTCCTGTTCGAGCGCGGCATCGGCCATGAACAGTGCACGCACTTTATCGGCGTACTCGTTGGTGTTGGCACGTGCTTGTTGTGCATAAAGATGGTTTTTAGCCTGGGCATCATACAGCTCGGTAATCAATGCGCTCGCCTTGGCCGGAAAGAGCACCAATTGGAAAAACGCATCGCGCTGTTCGCGCGGGATTTGGGCGTAAAGTTTTTCGGCGCTTGCGGCATAGGATTTTATCGCCGCCGTTACCCTTTCTGCTTCTTCATAATTGAGTTGGCTATAGGTTGCCGCATCCTGTAATTCTGGTTTGCGCTGTAAGTTATGGCGTGTATAGCCGGTCATAATTGCTGCGATTTCCTGCGCGTGTTGTGTGCCAAATTCGCGTTCAGCCCAAAGCGTTGCAAATTCGGGAATGCGCTCTTTGGGCCAGGCTTCAGGGTCCCATGCCATGTTGAGGAAAAATTCAATCGGGTATTCCATGGGTTTTAGATCGCCCACATTCACAATCCAGATCTGGTTTGCTTCATAGGTGTAAGCGAGGTGCATTTGTTCCCGGATTTTGGCGATGGAAACGGTGTTGATCCAGCGATAGGAACGCGGCCCTCCGACATAATCAAAATGATAATAAACACCTGCACCACCTGCGCGTTTGCGCTCCTCCGGTGTCGGCAGCCGGCGGATATTGCCCCAATTGTCATCGCACCATAGCAGGATCACATCATCAGGTACGCGCATGCCGCGCTCATAAAATCCCTGCACTTCTTTATAGAGCGCCCAGACTTGCGGCACTTCGGTGAGTTTGTCTATGCCAAATACCTCACCGAGGATTTTGCGCTGGTCGCTAACAATTTTTTCCAATAAACCAATATTTTCGCCTTCACTCATCGGCTCATCTTGCTGGCCGCGCATACCGAGCGTATAGATGCTTTCGTAAGGTTTATTGCGTTTTACCCCATCGACCCAAAACTGGTACAAGTTTTCCGGGTTCTTTGAATATTCCCACGGGCCTTTGCCGTAGCGATTCCATTCCTTGTCAGCGCGCATCATCGGCTCGTGGTGCGAGGTGCTCATCACAATACCGTATTCGTCAGCGAGCACCATATTTTGCGGGTCATCATCGGCAAAGGCATTATTCCACATGGCCGGCCACAAAAAATTGGCCTTTAGGCGCAGCAATAACTCGAATACTTTTTCATAAAATTGTGCATTGTAGTTACCGTATTTTTCCGCAACCCAATTAGTGAGGGCCGGCGCTTCATCATTGAGGAAAATACCACGGTATTTAATTTTTGGAATTTCAATCAGTTGCAAATTTTTATCAATATATAACGCGCGGTTCTTTTTGACCGGTACGTCTGCCCACCAGTACCAGGGAGACACACCGATCTGTTCGCTCAGGCTGTAAATGCCGTACATAGTCCCGCGCTTGTTGGCGCCGACTATGACCAGTGCGCGTTTCACCTGCGGAAATGGTTGCTCGATAATCTGTACTTGATAGGCATCCCATTGGCCGCGGATTTTACTCACGTCCAGTTTGTGGCTGGCAACCAGTTGATCGATTAAT
>JAJQJO010000125.1 GCA_021323495.1 Cellvibrio sp.
TTTTCATGAATTATCTATTTCGCGTTCTTATGCGCTCGTCTATTGTTTTTGCGTCGCTCCTGCGGCACATCTTGAGGAATACCTTCACGATATTGGCGCCGATCCTGACGTTGGCGCTCCTCAAGTGCATCTTCAATTTGGGTTAATAATACCTTGGGCGTTTTTTTTTCAGTGATCATTAAAGTCATCTCGCTACACAGTTAATCTCGTCTAAATCACTCACTACGGCCTGAGTATAGACCAGCCAAAATCGAATATTTGTGAAATGGGCGACATTTTTTATTTCATTTTTGAATATAAAAGGCCGAATTCTTTCGAAATCGGCCTTCATTTTATTTCACAAAAAACTATATATAAGTTTTAATCGATAGCTTAAATATCCAGATTAGCTACAGCCAACGCATTGGTCTCGATGAAATCGCGCCGCGGTTCCACGTTATCACCCATCAGACAAGTGAAAATTTGATCCGCAGCGATGGCATCCTGGATCGTCACACGCAGCATGCGGCGGGTTTCCGGATTCATGGTGGTATCCCAGAGTTGCTCAGGGTTCATCTCTCCCAGACCTTTATAACGCTGGATGTTATAGCCCTTACGGGATTCTTTCATTAACCACTCTAATCCCTCAGCAAACTTGAACAGCGGTTGTTTGCGTTCGCCGCGCTGGATGTAGGCACCTTCATCGATCAGGTTTTCCAGCTTTTCGCCCAAGGCAACTATTGATGCGTATTCGCCCGAGGCAAAGAAGTCGTGGTTGAATGGATAGGGTGTAGCTATACCATGGGCCGTGATTTCAACCTGAGGCATAAACAAATGGCGCTCGGTATCTTCGCGTACGGTGATGATGTATCGCTGGCTGCCTGCCCGTGCATCAATGCTGAAATGGGCCGCCATCTGGTCACACCACTGCTGCATATGGCCTTGGTCTGCCAAATGCTCAGGGCGAACTGCCGGTAAATAGATCATCTTTTCTAACACATCGGCGGGATACAAACGCGACAAACGATCGATAGTCGCCATTACCTTGCGGTATTCGTATACCAGCTTCTCCAGCGCTTCACCGGCAATTGGTGGCGCACTGGGATTCACATGGAGGCTCGCATCTTCAAGCGCTGCCTGGGTCAAGAACTCGGTCATGGCCGATTCGTCTTTCAAATACTGCTCTTGTTTGCCTTTGGCGATTTTGTACAGCGGTGGCTGGGCGATATAGATATGGCCGCGCTCAATAAGTTCGCGCATCTGACGGAAGAAAAAGGTTAATAACAAGGTACGGATGTGCGAACCATCCACGTCAGCATCCGTCATAATAATGATGCTGTGGTAGCGCAGTTTTTCCGGATTGTAATCGTCTTTTCCGATACCACAACCGAGTGCCGTGATCAGGGTACCTACTTCAGCACTGGATAACATCTTGTCAAAACGCGCTTTTTCCACGTTGAGGATCTTGCCCTTGAGCGGCAAGATCGCTTGGGTTTTACGTGCGCGACCTTGCTTAGCTGAACCACCCGCGGAGTCACCCTCTACCAGGTAGAGTTCAGACAATGCCGGATCTTTTTCCTGACAATCTGCCAACTTACCGGGCAGACCCGCAATATCCAGCGCGCCTTTGCGACGAGTCATCTCGCGGGCTTTACGTGCTGCTTCACGGGCGCGAGCGGCATCGATCATCTTGCCCACAATAGACTTGGCTTCTTGCGGGTTTTCCAGCAAGTACGCACCAAAGTGTTCGTTCATCTCCTGCTCTACGGCGGTTTTCACCTCGGATGACACCAGCTTGTCTTTAGTCTGGCTGGAGAATTTAGGATCAGGCACCTTTACGGAGATAATTGCAGTCAGGCCTTCACGGGCATCGTCACCTGTGGTCGCAACTTTGGCGTTTTTGGCGATGCCTTCTTTCTCGATATAGGTATTTAGACCACGAGTCAGCGCGGCGCGAAAGCCAGCCAAGTGGGTACCACCATCGCGCTGCGGGATATTATTGGTGTAGCAGAACAGGTTTTCCTGAAAGGAATCGTTCCACTGCAGGGCTACTTCCACACCAATACCGTCATCGCGCTTGAGTGAAACAAAGTGCACCATCTTATTAATAGTAGTTTTGTTCTTGTTTAAATGGTCAACGAACGCGCGCAAACCACCTTCATATTGGTAGACCTCTTCCTTACCACTGCGCTCGTCCTTCAGCACAATACGCACACCTGAATTCAGGAATGAGAGTTCGCGCAGGCGTTTGGCCAGCAGCTCAAAATGGAATTCGATATTGGTAAAGGTTTGTGCGGAAGGTTTGAAATGAACCTCAGTACCCGTGGTAGCTGAATCGCCCACCACTTTCAGCGGTTCATCGGGTACACCGTGGCGATAGATTTGTTCGTGAATCTTGCCGCCGCGACGGATTGTTAGCTTCAAATATTCAGACAAAGCGTTTACTACCGATACACCTACACCATGCAAACCACCGGATACCTTGTAAGTATTATCATCAAACTTACCGCCAGCATGGAGTACAGTCATGATCACTTCAGCAGCTGACACACCTTCTTCGTGCATTTCGGTGGGAATACCGCGGCCATTATCAGATACAGAGATAGTTTCATCGGGGTGAATAACTACGCGCACCTCATCACAGTGACCAGCAAGCGCTTCATCGATAGAGTTATCCACGACTTCAAACACCATGTGATGCAGACCCGAGCCATCATCGGTGTCACCAATGTACATCCCTGGGCGCTTACGCACCGCATCCAAGCCCTTAAGGACTTTAATACTGGACGAGTCGTAAACATTCTCTTCTGACATAGCATTTCTCCGCTTTTTTTATTCAGTAGCGACCAGCAACAGGCTGATTGCGCATAATCAGTGGGAAGATAACCGAGGGATTAATCTACCTCAGTCACCCTGCCCTGTTCCACGTGGAACATTTTTGGGGTTATTTCTGTTTTGTCGCACCAACTGGATAGCAGAGTTTCACGCTCGACACCGGTAATAAATACCTGGGTGCCCATGGTATCCAACCAGTGAACCAGCAACGCTCGGTGTTTTTCATCCAACTCTGCAGGCAAATCATCGACTAAATAAATCGACTTGCGTCCGGTAATCCGGGTAAACACATAGCCTTGTGCAATTTTGAGTGCACAGACTAGCAGTTTTTGTTGACCACGCGAGAGGACTTCTGCGGCATCCAAGCCATTCACCGTTATTTTTAAATCTGCCCTATGACTACCCGATTGGGTATAACCCTGACGTTTGTCGCGTTCAAGGCTGTCAGTTAGAACAACACTATACAATTTTTCCTTATCCCAACCACGATAGTAGCTCAGGGCAATATTATCGATATTAATAAATTCTTTTAGCAATTCAGCAAATGTTTCGTTGAACCGCACCATACACTGGCAGCGAAACTCATGGATTGTATCGGTTAAATCAACGAGTTCTTTGTCCCAAGGAGCCAACTCAGAGGGGTTTATTCTATCACGCCGCAGCAAGCTATTGCGGTGTTTCAGGCAACGCTGGATAGCTTTCCAAGCCGGGAAGAAATTAGGTTCCACGTGAAACACTAACCAATCAATAAATTGTCGCCTGACCTTGGGGCTGCCTTCCAATAAGAGAAAGGTATCCGAGTTAATCACCTGCACTGGCAAGTAGGCAGCAAGATCAGCGGCTGATGGCACCATTACTCCATTGGCCTTAAAACTAGCATCACCATCAAGATGTCGGCTTATACCAATTGGAACTTCAGAGCCGTCATCCGCATGGACACGACCAAACACCGTGAATGATTGTTGCTGATGATTGATCAGGGGTTTGTGCTTATGACTGCGGAACGAACGTCCCAAAGCAAGCAAGTTGATAGCTTCAAGGATACTGGTTTTACCAGAACCATTCTCACCATAGATAAGATTCACCTGCAGCGAAGGAGCCATATCAACTCCCTCCAGATTGCGCAGGTTTTGGATAAGCAGGCGTTTTAAGGTCATACGACCAGCAAGGCAGGAACTACCAATGCGCCATTACAGGCGCATTGGCATAACTACATAGAGCGAATCGCTATTTTCAGGCTCTTCCAACAGGGCACTGGAATTCGCATCCGACAGGGTGATCTTCACATTCTCATTGCTGATAACATTGGTTACATCTTGCAGATAGCTAACATTAAAACCGACTTCCAGGGATTCACCGGTGTAATCCACAGTGACCTGTTCTTCTGCTTCTTCTTGTTCCGGATTGTTGGCGACGATAGTCAAAGTGCCGTCCGACAATAATAAACGCACGCCGCGATATTTTTCATTAGATAAAATAGCTGTGCGACCAAAGGCTTGTTTCAATTCCAGGCGTGAACCTATTACTACTTTATTACCGCCGCGCGGTAATACCCGTTCGTATTCGGGGAACTTGCCATCAACCAGTTTAGAGGTGAAGGTGTAATCCATAGAGGTTACACGGATATGGTTAGAGCTAAGTACAATTTCAACTTGAGCAGTAGAATCATCTAGCAAACGCGACAATTCCAATACCCCTTTGCGCGGCAAAATTGCCTGGATAACATCATTAGTATTAACTGCTACGGCACGGGTGCACATCGCCATGCGATGGCCATCAGTCGCCACTACCCGCAGTTGATCCTGACGAACTTCCCACAACATACCGTTCAGGTAGTAACGAACATCCTGCTGGGCCATTGCAAAGGCAGTGCGTTCAATAAGGCGCTTCACTTCCTGTTGAGCACAGCTGAAACGTAAATTGCCCGGAGCATCTTCTACGTTAGGGAAATCTGTTGCCGGCAGAGTGGATAAAGTAAACCGGCTGCGACCGGATTTGACCATAATGCGGTTTTCTTCCAGAAAAAACTCAATATTGCTGCCATCAGGTAGGGATCTGCATATATCTACCAGCTTACGTGCTGGCACTGTAATTTCACCCGATACCCCCGCTTGCTCCAGGGCGATACGACCAACAATCTCCACCTCAAGATCGGTACCTGTCAGGGAGAGTTGATCGCCATTCAGCTGAATCAACACATTGGACAATACCGGCAGCGTTTGACGACGCTCCACCACACCAGCTACCAGTTGTAAGGGTTTGAGCAGGGCTTCGCGGGATACGACAAATTTCATGTGATGGTCTCTTAAGTAATCTTCCGGGACTTATTGAGTTTTTTATCTCTACTGGATGAAGCACAAAACAACAACGTTTATAAATCAAGTTGTCAGCGAACGCAGCAAGTTTTTCATATCTTCGCGGATATCTGCAGTCTCTTCCTGTAATTCCTTAATTTTGCGGCAGGCATGCAACACTGTGGTGTGGTCGCGGCCGCCGAAAGCTTCGCCGATTTCCGGCAGGCTATGGTTGGTCAACTCTTTGGCAAGTGCCATAGCTACCTGACGCGGACGCGCCACTGAACGGCTACGGCGCTTGGAAATCATGTCGTTCATTTTTATTTTGTAGTATTCACATACCACTCGCTGGATATTATCGATACCGACTTGTTTGTCCTGCAGTGCCAATAAATCTTTCAAAGCCTCGCGCACCAGTTCGACATCAATTGGTCGACCGGTAAAATTGGCGCTGGCAATAACCCGCTTCAAGGCACCTTCAAGATCGCGGACATTAGCTCGTATCCGTTGGGCAATAAAAAAGGCCGCATCGTGCGGCAGGTCGATACTAACCTGTTCGGCCTTTTTCATCAAAATCGCCACCCGGGTTTCCAGTTCAGGCGGTTCTACCGCCACTGTCAAACCCCAGCCAAAACGGGATTTTAACCGCTCCTCCAAGCCATTGATTTCTTTAGGAAAACGATCACAAGTCAGGATAATCTGGCGGCCGCCTTCAAGCAGTGAATTAAAGGTATGGAAAAACTCCTCTTGCGAACGCTCTTTACCGGCAAAAAATTGGATATCGTCGATAAGCAATGCATCCATCGAACGGTAATAGCGCTTGAAGTCGTTGATCGCATTCAGCTGCAGCGCTTTAACCATATCCGCGACAAATCGTTCGGAATGTAAGTAAACCACTTTGGCATTGGGATTGCGCGCTACCATGGCGTTGCCGACGGCCTGCATCAAGTGGGTTTTGCCCAAACCAACACCACCATATATAAAGAGGGGGTTATAAGCACCGCCTGGATTTTCCGCCACCTGACGCGCAGCGGCCAGACCTAATTGGTTAGACTTACCCTCAACAAACGTAGCAAAGGTAGATGACACATTTAAATAGTTACTGTGCTTAAGGCCGCCTTCTACCTCAAGCTCCGGTGTTACGCGGGTGCTATCAAAACCGTTTTCTCCGCCTGGATCCCGTGCCTTTGGCTCATATTCGGCGGTTTTAGTCGGTATTCTTATTCTACTCGGTGCAGTTGGATATGAATCAACTACCGGTCCATTCTGCGCAGCCACACTGCCAAACGCGAGATTATCCCTGGCAACCTCCTTTACTGTTTGAGTGACCTGTCTGGATTCTAATACCGGGAGTTCAAAATTGACCGCAGGACGCACCGTGGAATTTGCCTGAAAACCGGGGGCGGGTCTGGGAGCTACACCTACAGCTACCTGCAAACTATTATCCTGATGATAATGACTCGCAAGCTCGCGAATACGATTGAGGAACTTCTCGGCCACCCAATCGCAAATAAAACGGTTGGGCGCTAATAAGCGCAACTCCTGGGGAGCGGCTGACTCATCGATTTGTAACGGCCGAATCCAGGTATTGAACTGCTGCGAAGGCAATTCATCCTGTAAGCTAGCGGCACATAGTTTCCAAATCGATTGCAGCAAAACAAAAACTCCCGGAGCGCAATGTGCGCTTATTGTTTATTGACTAAATAACGATTGAATTGACAGACAGAGACGGCAACCAAAGCCAGCTTTGGATAAGTCGCGCAGGCAGGTTATACAAGGGAGCCAAGTCTACTCTCGCCCCTCCGAGTTATCCACAACAAAAGCCAAAATAAATTCAATGGGTCAAAACTTAACCATTAAAATTCAATTAGTTACACCAAAAGTAGCACTCTAGCGCAAACTCCTGATTTATACCAAAATAAATTATTTACACGACAATCCTGTGGATAAACCTGTTAATAAGATATGAATTATCTGGGAGCAAACCGGTAAAAAATGTGCGCATTTAAATTACCGGGTTTTTGTAGATTATTTGTTCAAAATTATTTGCTTTAGCCGCCTGCATTCTTTAGAATCCCGCCTCTTTTCGCACGTCGTGTGAATTAACTCAGGATTTTTAACAGGCTTATCATGAAAAGAACATTCCAACCCAGCAATCTGAAACGCGTTCGCAACCACGGTTTCCGTGCTCGTATGGCTACTAAAGGTGGTCGTTTGGTATTGGCTCGTCGTCGCGCCAAAGGCCGTGCAGAGCTGACTCGCGTTTAATCGCACCGCTTATTGGTTCACTAGCAGTTTGTTGAAATTTGTTATTGGCAAACGTGAGACGAAAGTAGTCGATAACGATCCTTCCTAGACTATTTTTAGCGCACGTATGCCAGCCAAAATAGAATTTCAACAGTCTGCTAGTTCGAATCAACCCCAAAGCGATTCCCGTTTTGGCTCAGATTCCAGCTCCGCATCTTTCCGTTTTACCAAATCCTTGCGTTTACTCTGTGCTGCTGATTTCAAACCTGTGTTTGATGATGCCCCCTTTCGCGCCTCGCACCAGTATTTTTTGATCCTTGCCCGTCTGAGCCAAAACTCCCAAGGACGTTTAGGTTTAGTGATGGCCAAAAAACACATGAAGCTGGCAGTAGAGCGCAATCGCATGAAACGATTGATTCGCGAAAGCTTTCGTCTGCACCAGCAGGATTTTGCCGGGCTGGATATTGTGGTGTTATCGCGCAAAGGGATGGATAGCCTGCCGAATAGCGAATTTATCCAACAATTAAACCAACAATGGCAGCGAATTTTCAAAAAAGTGCGCCATCATCGGTTAACATCGCAGGCGCAAACACCGGGGTCAAACCAAAAGGCAAGCGTAGATGCTAAAGCGACTGATCAAGAGCGGTAATTCCGGTTTGGTCTGGCTTGCAGTCAAATTACTGCACGGCTATCGCTATTTGCTTAGCCCCTGGATTGGCAACCAATGTCGCTTTTATCCCAGCTGTTCCCATTACTCGGAAGAAGCGATTATGCGGCATGGTTTTTTTATCGGGTCTTATCTAACCTTGCGACGCCTACTAAAATGCCACCCCTGGCACGAAGGCGGCTTGGATCCGGTACCGGAATTGAACAAAACCTGTTGTTCTTCTATTCACTCACACACTACTGATGGCAGTCATTAAGATGGATTGGCAAAAAAACCTATTAATTGCAGCAATTCTCGCTACTCTATTGATGTTAGTAATTCGCTGGCATGAATATCAGGAACAACTACCCGCACAAACATCGGTAGCAACACAAAACTCAGTCACTAGTGCTATTCCAGCGACCACGTCTGTTACCAACAGTGATATTCCCACTGCCTCCAATAGTCTGCCTGAAGCTGAAAAAGCAACTCTGGCTTCAAACCAACTAATTACTGTAAAAACCGATAGTTTTGATCTGCTTATTAATCCTTTGGGGGGCGATATAGTGCAATTGGCACTGCCGCGTCATTTCCTGAAGTTGGATACCCCTGATCAACCTTTTGTATTGCTCGATAACCGTGACAATCACACTTATCTCGCTCAAAGCGGTTTGATCGGCGCCAATGGCACCGATACTGCACAAGGTCGTCCTTTATTTAGCAGCGAAAAAACACAATACACCCTCGCGGAAGGTGAAAAAGAATTAGTGGTTGACCTGAGCTTGCAACAGGGCGAAGTCAAAATCACCAAACGCTATACCTTTACCCGCGGCGACTACCTGATCAATATCGAATACCTGATCGACAACAAAAGCACCAATACCTGGTCTGCCCAGCTTTACGGCCAAATCAAACGTGACAGCCAAAATTTTGTAAAAGTCAGCGCCTTGGAAATGAATCCCTTCCTTGGCGCAGCAATTACCACTACCGACGAAAAATACAAAAAAGTCACCTTCGCCGATATGGCTGAAAAAGAAGAGAAGACCAGTGTTCAAGGTGGCTGGGTAGCGATGGTGCAGCACTACTTCATTAGTGCCTGGATTCCTGATGCAGCCAGCCAAAACACCTATCACTTACGTAAGTTGGGTGACAATGACCTCTACTTGATGGGCTTCACCGGCAAAGTTAACGAAGTAGCTCCTGGAACCCAGGGTAGTATTAATGCCAATTTTTATGCAGGCCCCAAAGATACCGAGCGTTTGGAGCAAATATCTCCCTACCTCGACCTCACCGTGGACTACGGCTGGTTATGGTGGGTAGCCAAGCCACTGTTCTGGGTACTTAAATTTATCCACAATCTGGTTGGCAACTGGGGCTTGGCGATTATCGGCCTGA
>JAJQJO010000126.1 GCA_021323495.1 Cellvibrio sp.
CAACGTGAGTGATGTGAGTGTTGACTTGGACCCGGTGGGTGATTGGAAAGAATATCGCATCACACTCGCAGATCTCATTGATAACGGTAATTCATTGGCGGGGGGGCAAGCGTCTCTTGCCGCCATCGCCAATATTTTTGTGATAGATCCATCCGCTGCAATGGATGTCTCCTTTGACAACATTCGCATTGAAGGTGAAGAGGCCGAGGTTATTGAAGAATTTGCGCCGCTTCCGTTATACACCCTGTACGACGATTCATTGGCAATAGAATTACAGGTGCAAAGTTATAATCCGAGCGGCCACATTACCGCATCAGAAGTTACCGCAACAGATCATGGCAATGTATTTCATGTAGTTAAAACCGGTCCCGATGGAAATGTGTTTTTTAACGTGATTGCAGCTCCTGCGGACCTTGGTAATTGGTCGGCGAACGGTGAATTGGTGTTTGATGTCAGGGTGAATAGCAGGGCAGTCGGGGCAAAATTACTGGTAAAAATGGATAGTGGTTGGCCGAATGTCAGCGATGTAGAAGTGACTTTGTCACCGGATGGTGAATGGGCTGAATACCGTATTGCAATTGCCGATCTTATCGATAATGGCAATTCAAATTCATGTTGTCCCGGCGCTGCCAATCTCAATGCGATCACTAATATCTTCGTGATTGAGCCGTCGGCAGCGATGGATCTTGATATAGATAATGTTCGTTTGGTTGTGGAAGAGGAAGAATTTGCGCCGCTACCATTATTTACCCTGTATGAAGATACCGTTGCGACCGGTTTACAAGTGCAAAGTTATAACCCAAGCGGCCAGGTAAGTTCATCTACAGTGATGGACGACGTGGATCATGGCAATGTTTTTAATGTTGTTAAAACGGGCCCGGACGGCAACGTATTTTTTAATATTACTGCGGGTCCCGCCGATTTGAGCCATTGGGCCGCGGGTGGCAAGTTAAAATTTGATTTTAAGGTAAATAGTAAAGCGGTTAGCACAACATTGTTAATAAAAATGGATAGCAGTTGGCCGAATGTGAGCGATGTGAATGTACCATTACCGGCGGACGGTGTCTGGACGTCATACAGCATTGATATCGCTGACCTGATCGACAATGGCAATTCGAATTCTTGTTGTCCAGGTGTCGCCAATCTAGCGGGACTTATCAATGCTTTTGTGGTGGAACCTTCAGGTGCTATAGATGTGTCATTCGATAATATTCAATTTGTTGATGAATAATTAGCAAAATTTACGGTTAGGATATAAAAAGGCCGGGCAAATGCCCGGCCTTTTCATTAGTAAAAATAAAGCAAAACGGATTAAATGCACACTAGTATATTTTTTTTGCAAGATGGAGCCAGTCAGCGTAGTTGATGTTAATCTGTGCGCCATCTGATCACGGCCGAGGGGGGCTTGGCAGAAGGTGTTTTTCATCATCGGAATTAACATTTAGATCTATTGCGGAAAAAATATGAATAAATTGTCTTTGCTATCTTATGGATTATTATTAAGTGCGTCTGTAGTGTTATCTGGCTGTGGCGGAGGTGGCGGTTCTTCGGGCCCCAAACCATCCTCAAGCCCGAAGTCATCATCAAGCCTGGCAGTAGCCAGTTCAGTTTCATCATCGATTGACGCATCTTCGGTTGCGCCCGGTAGTTTACCTATAGCGTCCAGCGCTTCGTCATCTTCGGTCGTCATAATCCAGCCGTCCTCAAGTTCTGCCTTGTCGTCTTCCTCAAGTTCGGTTGCACCTTCGTCTTCTTCAATCGCATCCAGCAGTTTACCGGCGACAACCAAGCTGGATATTCACGGTGCGGTAGTGGCCGATGCATTGGTGGGTGGAGAAGTTATTTTTACCATTGGTGAGCAAACCTATAAGACGTCGATAAATGACGCGGGGCAGTATCAAATATCACTGGATATTGCGAATGCAGATACGGCTCAACCGTTCACGGCGATCGCAACTGGAGTGGCCAGCAACGATTGGGTGCAGATGGCGGCCCTCTATCCGTCGATTACTAAATTGCGTGAGTTAGCTGGAAATGACGGAGCTCTTGATGCGACGGAATATCTCGGTGTCAATATTTCAGCGATGACGACAGCAGAGTATGCACTTGTATTGAGCAGAGAGTTGCCCGTTGGTACAGATGCGGAGCGCAAATATGCACTGTTGCAAAATATCGCTGAGGACCAGATAGCTCGGGCGGCATTCATGCAAAAAATGTTAACTGACATCAATATGGATTTACCAACAAAGTACAAAACTACATTAGACATGTTGATGGACTACGAGCACACCCGTGGACAAATTAATATCCTTCAGGCCTCAGGTGACTCATTTGATTCTGAAATTGCTGAAATCCAGAATGATCCACTGCAGACCCAGCTATCTAATAAGGTGATATCCGGGAAATTTTTGGTCAGTAGTTATGGGTTCTATTATCTTTTAGATTTAAATGAAAATGGAACGGGACATCTGCTGACCTCTAATACACCCGGCGGCCAAATATGGGCAGCAGATTCTCAATATCGGGAGAGTTCATTTACTTGGGTCAGGAAAGGCGCTGATATAAAAATTACCTTGGATGCAACTATCAATTACGGAAAAACCTACGGGGTTGGCAGTGAATTTCTACAAGCCTGTGCGCAGTCTGACAATAATTCGAGCCTTCAGGATTGCACCGTGACAATGAACAGCATGGTAGTTTCACTGATTACGGAGACCGAGGTCAGTAAATTTGTTGATATTACGTTAGATGTCACTCTGGTAAATAGCGCTGGCGATACCGTGGTGGATCTGTCGACCGAAAAATACAAAGCTACCTTATTTGATCGATCGCAACTGTATAAATTCACGCAGGAAGAGTTGGATGGTTACGAGTGGTTTGCCGAGCGCTATAGCTATGCTTTTAACGCAGATGGCACGGCAATTCAAACTAATCATTTGACTAAAGTTGAGACCACAGTTAATTGGCAGTTGGATGACGGATTTGTAACCCTGGAAGGCGATACTTTAATGCTGTTGCCAATTCATCCTACTGGGCCAGGTTTTACCGCAATACGCTTACTGGGACCAAGCAACAACCCGTCACTTGTTGATGCGGCAGTTAAACCGGTGCTATTGATAAAACGCGAGCCGGTAAACATGGCAGAGTCCGATTGGGTTGGGCGTTGGAATCGTGTTGCTAACCACTCCTTTTATTCGGCAATTGATTATTACGCTAACCATGTATTCCGCGATGGATTTGAAACTCAAGCCTTAGGCTCCTGGAGCCTGGTAAGTAATTCACACGTAAGAGGTTATTCAAATGGCTCCTGGCGGATGGAGCATGAATTGCTCGCTATTCATGACGGCCAGCATTACATGCAATATTGTTATGGCAACGAGTCAGATGACTTCAAGCCAACGAATTGTTTGCTCGAAGCTTATGTGATCGATAAAACCTTTACCGGCACTACTTTTTGGGAAAACTGGTCGCGTCCACTATTTCAGGAGGCAGATACGCTGAGGCAGTGGCAGTTCGGTGGAAGCTATGATCTTCAACGCCAGCTCCCCGATGGCAGTTGGCCAACGTTTACTTACGCAAAAGTGGCATCCAACCTGCTGTTTGTCAGAGATACCGGGAAGGTGCTGGAAATGCTTTCGTCCGATAAAGATTCAATTAGTGTCTGTGAATATGACGCTTTTAGTGAGTGCGATAAGGGGACGATCTACAATTTAACGCGCGGTTTGGAGATGAAAATTACCGTTGCAGGTGACGGGTCTGTTCACGCGATTGCTAACGGCACTGGAAGTCTTATGTTTCCGAAACTCGACAATTTTGTCTTGTTCCTGAATCCTTCACCCGGTTCTACATTTACTGCGAACAATATCGTCAGTGACTGTAACGGTGACTTGGTGGGTGATTATTATACTATTCCAGCAAGAGAAACAGACTGCGAAGTGAGTGTGACTTTCACCCCAATTCCCTAGTTAAAAATACGTTGGATCTTAAAAAGTAACCCTCTAACCAGGGTTACTTTTTTTTATGTTTGCTACCCCGCCTTTTTTGCTTCCGCCGCCGCTGTATTTTGTTTGCGATATTCCGTCGGCGACATTCCCACCAAACGATTAAAGAAGCGGTGGAATGCGGATTTGCTGTTAAAACCTGCATGCAGCAATACGTCCATTACCGTCATATCCGCGTGCTGCGCATCGCCTAGCAAACGTTTTGCTTCCTGTACCCGATAGCTATTCATAAATTCAAAAAAGTTGGTGCCATAGTGCTTGTTAATGACGGCGGATACTTCTTTCACCGGCAGGTTAATGCGTTTGGAAAACTCATCAATATTCAGGTTTTGTTTTAAAAATAATTTCTGTACTTCCATGCCCAGTTGAACTTTTTGGATGGCGGAGTCGGTTAACTTTTCATCGGTTTTATCTTTGGTCACTTCCGGTTTGGTGGTGAGCAATTTATGGGTGTGCACCACGCTGTTGATAAAGAGCGCGTTGATCAGGATAAAAACGATGTAATTTTCAGTGATGCCAAATAAATCCGATACCTGAGGTGCATTCAGGGCGATGGTGTTGGCAACCAGGTGTACCAGGATGGAAAAACTCCAGGTAAACAAGAATCCCAAACTCAATATATTCAACCAGCTGGGTTCGGTCGGGGAGAAGTTGGAATATTGGTTATGCAAACCTATGCGGTATAGGCGCACGCGGTTGACTGCCGCCAGCGCATAAAAGAACGGCATGATTTTAATAAAATGCCACGCACTATTGGCAAGCTGGCGTCCGGCTTCGGTTTGAGCGACAGTTTTAAAGCGTAAGTCGGAGCTGTCGATTTGAAATACCAGAAGCCATGCCAACGCCAGCACAATGGGCGCAAGGTGGTATAAATGCTTGCGGGTAAATTGAAAGGCATCTTCCGTGAGCGAGATGACATAAAACAATAGCATTGGCCCTTTGAGCAGTTGGGCAGTTACTAAAAAGTAGGGCAGCAGGGTTTCATCGAACAGGTTAAACAAACTGACATCATCGTTCCAGAGCACCATAATGCAGGCGGAGCTGGTGGCAATCGACAACAGGAAAATACTTAACAGGCGATTGGCGAGTTGGTTTTTGACTGGCAGTATCGCCTGGAAAATAACCAGCAGGATACACTCGGCGACTGTCATAAACAGAATCACATCGTGTATGTTGAATATATGTTTTTGCATGAATTCAAACCTTGGTTGTCGTTGTTATGGTTTATTAGGTCTGGTGTCGGATGCGACGAGCAGATTATAGAGGATGGCATGCATTGTGTCGCATCGATTTCCGGTGATGGAGATTCCCTGATCAGCCATTACTGTGGTCATTGCGCAGGGTCACCAAATGGATCGCCAAATTGATCGCGATGGGGAAAGCCATTTTCTTTTTGTCAGCGGATACTTAAGCATTATATGAATGATTCAACGGCCGGTTTGCCCCGATTTGATGCGGCTGAAAGCAAGCTTTTGCAGGCGCAGTTACCCGCTATTGCATTCGATCCTGCGCTCGATGCCACCTGGGTTGCAAATGAGAGGGTACAAGCTTATCTGGATTATTACGGGATCAATTTTTCCCGGATTATCCCGGGAGTGAGCCACGGGTTTGGCGCGGTCGAGACTGACGGCTTCCGGATCGCCACCCATTACTGGTTGCCCGTTAACCCCAAGGGTACATTGGTCGTTATGCATGGCTACTATGACCATGTGGGGATTTTTGGCCATGCGATCGCCTTTGGATTAGCACAGGGGCTTGCCGTGCTGACCTTTGATCTCCCCGGGCATGGTTTAAGTAGCGGTGAGCAAGTGGCGATAAATTCCTTTGACCAATATGCTGATGTGCTGGACGTTATCTTGATCGCTGCGCAGCGGCTTTTGCCGATGCCTTATTACAGTCTGGGGCAGAGTACGGGCGGGGCGGTGCTGTTGAATTATCTTTGGCGTTACGATGCGGCACGCGCTAGCCCGCTATTGGAGCGCATCGCCCTTTGTGCGCCTTTGGTGCTGCCCCGAAGCTGGAATTCCGGCCGTTTCCTTTATGCCCTGGTACGTCGTTTTATCAAGCGCATGCCGCGTGGCCGTTCGCGCAACTCCCACAACCTTGAATTTCTGCGCTTTGTTGATGAGCAGGATTGCCTGCAATCGCAAACCCTGTCGGTACGCTGGGTCGGGGCGATGAAAGCGTGGGACAAACAATTCCGCGCGTTTCCTGCGTTGGATAAACCGGTGCTCGTAATTCAGGGCACCGAGGATTTAACCGTTGCCTGGCGTTACAACGTGCGGCAGATCCGGCGCGCATTGCCAAAGGCACAAGTTGTGCTTATCCAGGGTGCTGGCCATCAATTGGTCAATGAAATCGAGAGCATGCGCGCGCAAGTTTTTACGGAGATTAGTCGCCACTTCCTGAGTGATTAACTTGTCGATCTGCGCGCAGATCAGGCACACTCGCCACACTTTTATAACCCCTTCAATCCATCATCTCTACCTCACGCCAGTGTAGAAAAGGAGCTTGCCTTGCATCAGCCCAATCGAACGATCAAAGACTATTTATTTATCCTGCTCAAAGGTTTGTGTATGGGCGCGGCCGATGTGGTGCCCGGTGTGTCCGGCGGTACTATCGCGTTTATCACCGGTATTTACGATGAATGGCTCAGCTCGCTTAAACGCTGCACTCCGGCGGTGCTGTTGATGATCAAGCGCGATGGCATTGTCAAAACCTGGCAATACATTAATGGCAATTTTTTGCTCGCCTTATTCGGCGGTATTTTGATCAGTTTGAAAACTTTCGCGGCCATCGTATTGATGGCGATGGATACTTATCCGATTCTGGTATGGGCTTTTTTCTCCGGTCTGGTTGCCGCATCGATTTATCTATTGGTGCGTGAACAGCGCGGCTGGGGCGCCGTGGAGTTTATTGGATTGGTGTTCGGTGTCCTGTTTATCCTTGCGATTTCCTATATGGCGCCTGCGCAATTACCTGGCCATGGCTGGATTCTATTCCTCGGTGGATTCGTTGCTATCTGCGCAATGATTTTGCCTGGTATTTCCGGTAGTTTTATATTATTGCTGGTGGGGTTGTATCCAGTGTTTTTGCAGGCAATCCATCATCTGGAAATCGTTAAGCTGCTCTGGTTTGGTGCTGGTTGCATTACCGGTTTGGTTGTCTTTTCGCGTTTCCTGTTGTGGCTGCTCAACAGTTATCACACCCAGACCCTCGCAATATTAATCGGCTTTTTGGTGGGCTCACTGAGCGTGACCTGGCCTTGGAAACATGCATTGCTCACGACAGTGGATAGCCACGGCAGAACCATTGCCCTGCAGCAGGAAAATTTAAATCCGCTCAATTACATGGCGGTTACCGGCAGCGAACCGACCATTGTGCTGGCAGTTGTATGGGCGCTGGCGGGTGTATTACTGGTGGCGGGTGTTGAGTTTGCGGCGAGTTGGTTGAAGCGCCGCAATAGCTGATTTATTTGTACCGGCTCTGACAAAAACGCCGCAATCATTGCTGATTGCGGCGTTTTTATTTAGTCATGCAATAGGTTATCGGAGCAGTACTTTGCGGCGGCTTAGAACAGCACGCGGCAACGAATCGTCCCCTCGATATTCTTCAACTGTTCCAGTGCAACTTCATCGTAAGGGGAGTTGATGTCCACCACCACGTAGCCCACCTTGTCATTGGTTTGCAGATATTGTGAAGCGATGTTGATCTGGTTGTCGGAGAAAATCTTGTTGATCTTCGACAATACACCGGGAACATTGGCATGTACGTGCAGCAAACGGTGCGCGTCCGGGTGGCCGGGCAGGGCGACTTCGGGGAAGTTGACCGAGCTGGTGGTAGTGCCATTGTCGGAGTACTTGATCAGCTTTTCGGCTACTTCGATACCGATGTTCGCTTGTGCTTCCATCGTCGATCCGCCGATATGAGGGGTCAGGATCACGTTATCCAAGCCGCGTAATGGGCTGATAAATTCATCACCGTTCGCTTTTGGCTCTTCCGGGAACACGTCGATCGCGGCTCCGGCAATATGACCGCTCTTGATCGCGTCAGCCAGTGCGTCAATATCGACTACGGTGCCGCGTGAGGCGTTAATCAAAATTGCGCCTTTTTTCATTAAGCCAATTTCGCGTGCGCCGATCATCATCTGGGTCGACTGGTTTTCCGGTACATGCAGGCTGATGATGTCGGAGGTGGCGAGTAAGTCCTTCAGATCGCGCACCTGGCTGGCATTACCCAGCGGCAGTTTGGTGATCACATCAAAAAACTGCACTTTCATGCCGAGTGATTCAGCGAGCACGCTGGTTTGGCTACCAATCGAACCATAACCGATCAGGCCGAGGGTTTTGCCACGGATTTCATAGGCACCGACGGCTGACTTATCCCAGCCGCCGCGATGGCAGACAAAGTTTTTCTGGGGAATATTGCGCAGCAGCAAAATCGCTTCGGCGATCACCAGTTCAGCCACTGAACGGGTGTTGGAGTAAGGCGCGTTAAATACCGCAACGCCGTGTTCCTGTGCCGCCTTCAAATCCACTTGGTTGGTACCGATGCAGAAACAACCGGCGGCAATCAGTTTGGGCGCATTTTCAAATACGCGGCGGGTCAGTTGGGTGCGCGAACGCAGGCCGACGAAGTGGGCGTCCTGGATTTTTTCGATCAGTTCATCCTCGCCCAGCGCTGTTTTCAAATATTCAATATTGCTGTAACCCTGCTCATGCAAGGTATCGACCGCTGATTGGTGCACACCTTCAAGCAATAAAAACTTGATCTTGCTTTTGTCTAACGAGGTCTTGCTCATGGGAACAACTCCTGAAGTGGGGAATGCTGTGCAGCTGTGTCTCCGGGAGCAATTGGCATCAAACGGGAGACGAAAGGGCCGGATAACAAGCATCGGCAGGCTGAAAAAGGCGCGCATCATATCATAGGCAATAGCCAGATAAGCAGTTGCTGCAAGGATGGTTTGTATTCTTATCGACCCGCTGTGCAAAATTATCCAGCTCGGGATAATCCAGCGCCGGGCGATCTTATAGTCATTTATCGCATTACTCATGGAGTGACAAACCTTATAATGCCGGCGCCGGTTATCTGCGGTAGATAGCCATGTCGTTTTGAGGTCCATCGTTTGTCATCGTCAGTGCTAGCGCGCGAAACACCTTCCTCGGCTTTTTATATCGCATTATTGGCAATTGGTTTGGGCAGTTTTGCGATAGGTGTCGGCGAATTTATTTCAATGGGCCTCTTGCCCGAAATCTCCTCCTCCCTATCCATCACCATCCCCCAGGCTGGCCATGCGATTAGCGCCTATGCGCTCGGCGTAGTTATCGGAGCGCCATTATTGGCGATCTTCAGTACCGGCCG
>JAJQJO010000127.1 GCA_021323495.1 Cellvibrio sp.
TAAACCCACCATCATCATTGCAAAAAATGGTACTTGCCAAAGCAATGCACTGCGCAAGGCAGCGCCTTCAGGGGTATCGGGGAAACTGGCCAACAAGCCAGAGAATCCCAAGCTGAACAAACCGTAGCCCAAATTAAAAATCAATCCTTTTACCGAGAGCACGGTGGCACGCCGCGAGGAATCCGCTTCCTCATGCAATACACGGCTTACCGTAAAACCGAGGAAGCCCATCATCATCATTAAAAACAAGGTCGGCACCACACCATAAATCGGCCAGGCAGGGACTAAAACCAACAACCCAACCAATGTCATGGCTGCGATCAAGCCCAAATTGGTTAACATACTGAAACGCGCATTCAACCGTTTGGCAATACCGGGAACGAACCAACCCAATATTCCCATAACAGCGCCAAGGAAACCGTAGGTCCATTCAGGCAATTCAATCAACCGATAATAACTACTGGTGATAGTGGCAAAATTGCGCACGATGGAATCCAACGCAACGCCAATCAAGATCACAACCAATGTTTTGGGATGAGTGACCACCCAACGTGCAGTCGACATAGTGAGGCGAAATACCTGGGATAAGGTTGACCCAACCACTCCACGCACGGGCTCCTGCATGCGCGATGTGATAAACAAACAGGCTAACGCCTGCACCAATACCAATAACACTGGCAGGCGATGTGCGGTATCGGAGCTGATATGAAAGTCTGTTGGCAAAATAGAATTAATAATATCGGCATCGTACAACAGGCCACCAATAATCATCGCCACCACAAAACCCACCGATTGCCAACGCATTGCATGGGCGAGCAACTTGTCCCAGGCACTGGCACGGTTTTCCATTGGTAACGAATCATAGGCCAAGGCTTCATTGGCACCACTCGCACAAGCTTCCGAAAGGCCGGAACAAATACGGTTGATAACACAGAGCGCCAATAAAAGCGTGCCGCCATCGCGCGGTGCGATCAGCAGGCATAGCATTTCAATAATCATCAATACCGACGCGGCAATTAGCAAGGTGCGCCGCCCGATGGTATCGGCTAATGCTCCTGAGGGCACTTCAAATAAAAATATCGTCAGCGCCCATAGTAAATTGAGTAACACAAATTGATCGAGAGTCAGCCCCAGATCGATAAATAAAATCGCCAATACCGGATAGTAAGCCCGGGCGGTAAAAAATACCGAAAAGACAACAAAATAATTAGCATTGCGAGACAGGTCTTGGGACATGGCACTGTGCATTATGGTATGTGTATCAAGGCAATTGGCATGAATGATTCACTTGGACACTGATCAGGTTTTGGTGATTTTTATTTTCTCTGCCAACAACGTATTGCCAGACAAAAAACCATCGCACTCCACCTGCTGTCCGACATACTTTTGCAATTCATCATCACCAAATACCGGGCCGGTTTTACGGCGCAAAATAAAACGGCCTGAAGCCGTTTCCAAAAATAGTGCAGGACGTTCACTTTTACTGCCTTTGCCATATTCACCAGCAACGACACGCCCGCCCAAGGAAATTACTTTTTGAAGCGATGGGGAATCACTGTATGCCATGAACACATTACCTGACAAAAATTACCGGAAAAAAGTTACCAAACAAGGTTACTCAAAAATTTATTAACGCTGCTCATAAATACGATAGCCGACAATGCGGCCATCCGACTCCTTGGCAACAACAGCCACACCACAATTGACCTTGTTGTTAGTTTGTTTCACCGGGACTCCCATAGCAAGATGGTATTTTGTGGGCGTACCGACCACTTTGGTTTTTTGGTTTTTGGCTGCAGCAGGAACCTTGACAACAAAAGATTGAAACGATTGTTTGGCAGCGAGGCCAGCGAGCCTGGCCAATTTTTCCAGTGAGATTTTGGTTGCGGGCGATAATTTAGTGTTAGCGGATGCCTTGGTTACAGTGGGTTTGGTTTTTTCCAGGAAATCGGCGGTGGCTTGCAGTTTGATCCTGCGTTCTGCGCGGGAAAATTGCTCGGATTCTTGCGCAATAATTCCCTTTGGCACAATTCCTCCGGGCTTCAATACCGGGTGGATACTGGGATCGCCTAATAAATAGAACTGCGCCAGGGTTTTCAGGTCAATCGGGTCCATTTGTCCTACATCAGCAACATATTGCTGGCGTGCCATTAATACTGCGCGGCCGAGCGATGCCCCACCCAATACATTCAGTAAAAAATTCTGGCAAATTAAATCCGCCGAGCCATTAAAATCGGCCGGGCCATAGGCAATGGTGGTACTACCGAGATAACCATAAGCGCCTTGTTCCAGATAGCTTTGGCAAATCGGCAAGTCCACTCCCAAGGTAAGCGCTTCATACAATTCTGCACCGTAGCAACATTCCACAGCAGCAACAGTACCCTCTTTGATTTTCCCGGCGATCTTACTGGTGGTTAACGCGATGGGGTAAGCATTGCCTTTTTGCCCCTGAAATTCAGGAGAGGCCTGACCGCCATGACAATTAATAAAATGCATAAGCGTACCCAATCGACTGGCCGGATGGCTTGGGCCCATGGTCGGTGATACACGTAACTTGCTATTATTCCCGAATATATTATTCAGGCTTAATTGGGTGGATTTTTTCCAGGTGAGTGTTGAGAGACTGAAATAGGCTTCGTAATCTTCCGGTGCACGGCTTTGATGAGCGGCCGATATTGTTAACAAATCAATTAAATAAGTTGGTTCAGTCGCACCAGCCAGATCCGGCAAGCGCCCTACCACGCGCGAAGGACCAATAAAGCGCCTGGGATCGCGCGAATAAGCTGCATTACAGGCATAGGGCAAATCACTCCAGGCAAAACGATCATCATCAACCCCGACCTGAAATACCAGGTTATCAAGGTCCTGGTGCGGAATAACGTCAGCAGCACCGAGGATAAGTAAATATTCCGGGCGCAACTTTTTACAAATCGCATCGATCGCCGTTTTATTTTCTTTTGGGCTACCCACATCAAACACCGCAACCCCACCCACTTTTTTCATCGCCGTTTTATTGTCCAGATAAATAACCTGACTTTTTATCCCGCGTTTGCTATCGGCGGCTTTTAACAATGCCAACGCCCTGGTGATTTTTGCCAGCCCTTTGGTACCGTATTTATCCACTAATGCACTGCGATTGCTGACAATAATTTTACTATCCATTTACAACCTCCTGGTATCGCATCAGATAGAAATTACCTGGCGAAACATGTCCACAGCATGCATGAATTAAATATTCATCACCAACATCTAAAAGCGAATAAAAATGATTCTTTAAATAAAAAAACGGTGGGCAATACAATTGCACACCGTTTTTTTTCTGCTTACTGCTATTGAATGCGGTAAAGCACTATTGGCAACTGCGCACCAGCGCCCATGCATTGGTCCAGGCCCAACCAGTGCCCGGTGCGTATGGACCACCCACCGTACACCACCCACCCACGGTACAACGATACTCACTGCCTGCATTTTTCACCAATGCGCCGGTAGCGTAAGTTGAACCGTCCACATAATTGGGGGAGGTACAACTGCCACCCGTAGTGGACGCAGATGAGCTGGATCTTGAGGATGGCGCAACAGAGCTAGGCGGGGTGACAGACGACTGGCTTGAGCCACTGCCATTACAAGCGCCCAGATCCAACCAATAGTTGTATTGGCCATTGGTCAACTCGGGGTTGTTGCCTTGCGTCCAATAGTTAGCTTGATAGCGTCTACTGTTAAATTTCACTTGTTGCGGTTTGTTGTAGACAGTAGCCGTATCCCAGGTTGGCAAACCGGCACACGTGTCGCTGGTAATGGAAGAGGTGCTGGAAACAGAAGCGCGTGAAGATGGTGCTGAGCTGCTGGAAGGCGGAGCAATACTCGACGTACTGGTTCCATATTGAACGTCGATACATTGATAGAAGCCTTCCGGTGCGTCGGCGTAATCGCGCTGCCAAATACTGTAAACAACATGTTTACCGGTACGCGCAGGCAAATTAACCATATGCCGTGAAGTTGCTTCCTGCCCGGCAGGTGCTGATTGATGGATCTGCTCCAGATCAGACCATTTCACCGGATTCGCCGGATTGTATCCTTGCCTGGTGATGTAATAACGGAAATACATGGTGCGGTGCTGCGCAGTATTGGTCCACACAAACTCGCGCGCACCAGCCTGGACTTGTGTTGCAGGCCAGTCGGTTCTACCCAGGTCAAGGCCACCGTAACCACTTACACCTGCGCTACACAGCTTGCCGTCGGGAATCACGCCCTGGTGATTATCTTTCACACCACCAATGGCGATACTTTGTGGTGAATAGAAACCAATGTTGCCCGCCGCTTTTGCGGCAATGCATGCCGGCAAGGTTGGGTTTTCAATACCGTTTTCCTTACACACAATCACCCTGGCTTTAGGTGAGGAGACATAGCCATGTGCGCCGGCGTCCACAGCACCCAATAAGGCCGCACTGGCAACCACTGCAGAAAAACCAAAAGTTCTAACACGAGAAATAGCGGAACGCTGTTTAATTATTTGCACTTTCACTTTCTCCTTCATTAGCAACCTTGTTGGCTATACCAGAGATGGTTGCTCTAGTTAGTTGGATATTTTTTTACTGCTATAAAAAAACCTGATCCCGGCAAACGCGATTTATAGCAAGCAAAAAAATCCTAGAACTCTGAGAAGTGAAAGACCAGTCCCAGTTTTGTGTTTGGGGTTCGACTTTGGGTAGGAGGTACGAGCTTCGGAATTAAATAAGACTTAATAAGGTGCGGATTGATATTTAAACGACAAAAGCGATTTACAACAAAACCAGCGGAAAAAAAATAACTTACAGTATTGACCGTAAGTTATTAGATAACATCTTAAGGAAAAACCGGCGGTAGAAACCGGATAATAATTCCTAACTCTGCGCCAGTATTAACTCCTTCACAATGGCGCTGCAGGCTTGGTTGGATACCGGGATTTTAAGTGTTTCCATACCGGTGAAATAAAAAATAAAGCAGATCTTTTTATCTGAACTGCCCACCAGACGTTTAATGTCGATAGCACTAACCACGTGATAGTCGTATTCGGCATCCGGAGCGTTTTTGGCGATATTCAGTTTTACATAACCTTTGCCCAGCGATTCAACGCTTTCGATACTATCCGGCATGCGTCCAGCAACAGCGGTTGAGGAGATAAGTAGCGCGAATAAAAACACCCAATATTTTGTCATAATCAATTTTCCCGGCGTTCAACCTATTGAAATAAATAGTACAAAAATCTACAGATGAATTAGCTCCTGGCGCTTTGCACTCGCCTCACCTGCCAATAATAATTCGACTCCGAGCAGGGATTGTTGCGGTAAAAATTCCAATGAAGCATTGCCTGAAATCGCAGCAGCAATATTTTGATAATAATGTTCATAACAACCACTCTGCCCTGGAATGATTGTACGCACAGCTTCACCATTGTTATGTGTATGCAGAACACCGTAATTATCGGCACCCGGTTGTGCCCAGCCTATGGCACCGGGAATAAGACCGCGAATCATTTGCGCCTCTTGCACATCCTGCCCGAATTTCAAAAAGGAACCTTTGTCGCCGTGAATTGCAACGGTTGCACCTTTTTCACTAACGTAGGTACTGGAGCGGAGGATTACACGCATATCCTCATAGTGAAAACAGGTATTGAAATAATCGGTAGAACCTTCTGCGCGGCGCAAGCTGCGCATATCGGCAAAGACAGCATTGGGTTTTCCAAACAGGCACAACATGGAATCCACCATGTGAATCCCCAAATCAAACCAGGTGCCGGAACCGGGGAGATTATCTTCTTTCCATTTTTTATGGGTGACGTTGGTGCGGTAGCGATCGTAATGCCACTCTACCTCGACGATGCGACCGAGCACGCCTGATTCGATAATTTTCTGTGCATCCAGATGATCGCTTTCCAGACGTTTATTCTGGAAAACCGAGAGAATTTTTTGCTGGCTTTTTGCCAACGCAATTAATTCATGGCCTTGATCAACATCCAAGGTAAAAGGTTTTTCTACGACCACATGTTTGCCTGCTTGCAGCGCGGCTTTGGTCATTGGGTAGTGAAGTTCGTTAGGTGTATTAACTACCACCAAATTAATCTCCGGGTTCGTCAAAATATCTTCAAAGGTTTTTACGATACTAACCTGCGGATAATCAATCAGCGCGGTGGGTTCACTGCGTTGCAAGATCGTGTGAAGTTTCAAACCTGGTTCAGCAGTGATAAGCGGTGCATGAAATACTTTGCCCGACATACCATAAGAACAGAGAGCGACATTAAGCATAAAATTTTCCAGCTATAAAACATTTTGGGGCGTTGATTTTTAATCTGCACACGCACGCGGTTTTAATTTTCCCGCGCACGTGGCTTTAACTTGATATACACGCGACGCTTTACGCGCGCGACTAAATTACCCTGATCATCCTTAATTTCAACCAAAAATTCCGGTACGTATTTATCACCACTGGCTGTCTTTGCACGTATGTCATTAAGAATTTCATCGTCAATCGCAAAGTGTGCATACACGTGAGTTTTACCGGGTGCGATGTAATCTATCTCGGCGTGTTTATCCCATACAAAATAATCGCGCCCAAGATTATTCATGATCATCAACATATACCAGGGGTCGGTCATGGAAAATAAGCTGCCACCATATTGCGTACGAACATAATTGCGGTTGTACCAACGCAGCTTTAAAGTCACTCGCGCCTCTCTGTAATCAGCGGCGAGATAGGTGATCTTAATACCGGAGAAAAATAGCGGCGGCCATAAATTGGCAGCGAATTTAAAGACACCTGCATTCATTTTTTCAATCTCTAAACAACCCGCCTACACGGGACCATATTAAAGCGCCCGCTTACGCTGGCTATATTTAAAGTACCCACTTACGCGCGGCCATATTTAAAGCACCCGCTTACGCGGAATAATCACCACACCATCTTCACGGCAATCAACATAGGCACTGATACCGTAAACCTGTTCCAGATTTTCTGTGGTGAGCACATTAATCGGTGGGCCATCGGCCACAATTTTTCCATTGTGCAATAAAATTAACCGCGAACAAAAACGGGCGGCCAAACTTAAATCATGCAATGCGGCCAACACACTGCCGCGCTGCTGTGTATGTTCGGCTAGTAATTCCATCATATGTAACTGATGGTAGGGATCGAGCGCGGCTATAGGTTCATCCGCGAGGATAATCTGCGGCTCGCCCGCAAATACCCGCGCTAATAACGTACGCTGCAATTCACCACCGGAGAGTGTAGTCACGATGCGCTGGCGCAGCGACTGTAACTCGGTTATCTCCAGAGCGCGCTCTATGGCTTGTTTATCGCGCGCGGATTTTCCGCTCATGGGCTTATGCCAGGGTGCACGCCCCAAACCCACCAAATGTTCAACTTGCAATGGCCATGCAGGTGTTTCCTGCTGCGGCAAATACCCCATTAATTGTGCACGTTCACGGCCGGAATAATTATTTAGTAATTTTTGGGGCGTGCTTTCTATCGACAAATCGATCGTAGACAAATCGATCGTAGACAAATCGATCGTAGATAAATAAATGTGTCCCGAATCGGGTTGCTGTAATCCAGCCATGATCCGTAAGAGTGAACTTTTACCTGCGCCATTAGGGCCGATCAAACCCACCAATTCGCCTGAAGATAAGGTCACATCCGCATCGTCCAGAATTCGATTGCCATCGCGCGCAAATGAAACCTGTTGGGCACTGAGTGTTGTCGTCATCATCATGCCCACCGTGAACGGGTTTTTAAGATCAATAACAAAAAGAAAGGCCCGCCCAGCAGTGAGGTTACTACGCCGAGTTTTAATTCACGCGCACTGTCAAACTGGCGCACCAGGATATCGGCGAGCGCTAATAACAAAGCACCGCCGAGAGCACTGGCAAACATCAAACGTCCCGGCCGATAACCCACAAAGGGGCGCAAGAGATGCGGGACAATCAAGCCGATAAAACCAATACTGCCGCTCACCGCAACACAGGCACCGACACCTATTGCAACCCCGAATAATAAAATACCGCGCTCGCGATGATTATTAAAACCCAGCGAGCGGGTGCTCTCTTCTCCCAGGCTCAGTGCATCCAAAAATCGGCTGCGGCTTAACATGAATAGCCAGCCAACAAGTGCAAGCGGCAAGGCGATGCTGACATGATCCCAATGGCGATTGGCGAGCGAACCCATTAACCAAAATACAATTTCCTGCATGGCATAAAGGCTCGGTGCAAAATTTAATGCAACCGCAATCAAGGCGCCGGTGATTGCACTCATCGCCACACCTGCAAGAATTAACGCGAGCATACTGCTGTGTAATCCGGCTAACAAATACACCAGTACCAGCGCTAACAACGCACCGATAATCGCTGCGCCGGGCAACCAATACCATGCCGCAGCGGCAGCACCAAAATACAATACGCAAACAGCCCCAAAGGCTGCACCGCTGGTCACCCCGAGCACACCGGGATCAGCCAGAGGATTGCGCAGCAACCCCTGCATGGCGGCGCCCGCCATCCCCAGGGTCGCCCCCACAATCAACGCGAGGACCACACGGGGGATACGAATTTGCCCGACGATAGTCGCGCCTAAACTCTGCTCGCCCTGCCAGATGTCCTTCAGCGCCTGGAGTACCGGAATATCAGCAGCGCCGCTGTTCAATGACAATGCAGCAGTGGCAATAATGGCGATGGACAAAACAATCACCACTTGTGGAAATGAAATTTTGGTTTGCAAATTAACCTCAGGATAAATTTATTTCGCCAACGCCCGCTTTAACTCGACTGCAACATCGCCAAGCGCCGCTGCTGCACATATCGACAGCCCCGTCGGTAAACGCACAATCTTGAAGCCCGCGCGCGCTAACGCCGGGTGCGCCAAATATTCCCGCGCAAGCGAGAAGGCTCCTGCATCACTTTCTTCAATGATTAATATTTGCGGTTTGGCGCTGAGCAACAGTTCCAGATCGAGCTGGTTAAAACCAACCATACCGCGTTCAGCCGCCAGATTACGTAATCCGGCGAGCTGCATTAATTCGTGTTCCAATGTACCTTCACCAATGACGATCCCATTGGAGGAATACCAGAATGCAGTCGATGGGTGCTGGCTTTGATTGGCTGCTTGTAATTCAGCAACTTGCGCGCTGAGTTTTTGCGTCATCAACAACGCTTTTTCAGTAGCACCCACCAATTCGCCCAGTTGTAGAATTTGTTGGTTGATATCGCCCAGCTTACGCGGCAAAGCCAAGCGTTCAACGCGGTTTCCCAGGCGCTGCAATAATATAACTGCGTCGGCCGCATCAAACTCACCGGCAAGAATCACATCGGGCTTAAGCGGTACGATTTCTTCGGC
>JAJQJO010000128.1 GCA_021323495.1 Cellvibrio sp.
TTTTATGTGAATTTTGATGCCGATTAGATTGAAAATAATATGTTGTTAAAATAAAATTTATTCACCTGTGAAAATAAAAATAAAATGTGGCGCTAAATAAAACCATGTACATCAGTAAACAATTAAAAATTAATTATATTCACTATTTAAAAGCTGGATTTAATTCAGAAAAATAAGGTTTAAAAATAAAATTAAATTTTTCCGCAATGTTAATCGCTGAAATAAAATGGTAGCGATTGATACAAAATGTTTTCCCTCATGCGTAATGATTTATTCCTGATATAAAATAAAAATAATCATTAATTTAGATGCTACTAATTTTTTTGCATTCTCATTAACTTGATCTATTACCGATTTTTATTCTCCCTCCGCAACGATAATCCGCAGCCGCATAGGTATTACAGTCAATGTTTGCGAAATTGCAGCTCCCGAGTAACTCAATTTTTTATGGAGGGATTATGAAAATTTCAAATCTTTTTCTGCGGCGATCGGCCGCTACACTAATAGGCATGTTTGCATTGCATTCCGCATCCAGCCATGCAGCCCGGTGCGAATATGTCATCCAGAATGAATGGGGAAATGGTTTTGTCGCCGCAGTGCGCATCACCAATGACACCAGCACGGCAATTGATGGCTGGTCCGTCAGTTGGAATTACACCGATGGTACAACGCGCACCGGTGGCTGGAATGCGAATTTTTCCGGCAGTAATCCTTACACCGCAACCGGGGTAGGTTGGAATAACCGGATCAATCCGGGGCAATCCATTGAATTTGGTGTGCAAGGTAATAAAGGCACCGCTAATAGCCCTGCACAGCGCCCGACCGTAACCGGGGCAATTTGTAATGGCTCGGCATCGAGCGAGGCGAGCAGCAGTGTTGCGAGCAGCGTTGTTGAATCGAGCAGTAGTTCTTCCGAGCCGATATTGTCGAGCAGCTCCAGTATCGAGTCATCATCCAGCCTGCCGGATTTTTCCAGCGCATCCAGTAGCTCGGAACCCTTTGAGCCTTCCAGCTCTTCCCTCGCGTCCAGCTCGGTAATGTCTTCGTCGCCCATCGCGAGCAGTTCCAGCAGCATCAGTTCAGAAGGACCGGTGGATAACCATCCGCTGGATAATCCTTTCGCTGGTGCCCGCTGGTATGTAGACCCGGTCTGGTCTGCAAAAGCCGCTGCTGAAGTGGGTGGCGATAAAGTCGCGCGCTTTAATACGGCGGTGTGGATGGACCGCATCGGTGCGATAGATCCGGCCGAAGGTTTTGGTTTGCGCGATCACCTGGATGCAGCATTGCAACAAAATGCCAACCTGATCCAGGTGGTGGTATACGACTTGCCTAACCGCGATTGCCATGCCCTTGCATCCAACGGTGAATTGACCCAGGGCGCGGAAGGCACCCTGCGTTATCGCACCGAATATATCGATGTGCTGGCTGAAATTTTCTCCGATAGCAAATACCGCAATTTGCGTATCGTCGCGATTATTGAACCGGACTCACTGCCCAACCTCGTGACCAACCTGAGCGATCCCGATTGCCAATTGGCAACCGATGCAACCGATGGTTACGTGGCCAATACGCGCTACACATTGAGCAAGTTGTCGGAAATTCCGAACGTATACAGCTACGTGGATATCGGCCATTCCGGCTGGTTGGGTTGGGACGATAATTTCGGCAAAGCCATTACCTTAATTGGCGATGCCATTAAAGGCTCCACCAATGGTGTTGATTCCATTGCCGGGTTTGTTTCCAACACGGCGGGTTACACCCCGACGCACGAACCCTTCCTCGATTCACTCGCCAACAGTGCATTCCCCGGCAGCGGTGGCGGCACGCAAGTGCGTCAAGCCAGCTTCTATGAATGGAACCCTTACTTCAGTGAGGTCGCGTTTGTACAGGCATGGCGGACGCGCATGATTGCAGCCGGTTTCCCGGCGGATATCGGCATGCTGATTGATACTTCACGCAATGGCTGGGGTGGGGCAGAGCGTCCGACCGCGCAATCTACCAGTACGGTGCTGGATACGTTTGTGAATGAATCGCGCGTAGACCGCCGTATCCATCGCGGCAACTGGTGTAACCAACCGGGCGGTATCGGCGAGCGTCCACAAGCGACTCCGGCACCGGGTGTTGATGCTTACGTGTGGGTGAAACCACCGGGTGAATCGGACGGTGCTTCATCGCTGGAGCTGTCATTTGATCCACTCGATCCGGCCAAAGGTTTTGACCGCATGTGTGATCCCACTTACGGCCGCAGCGAAGGCAACAATGCCAATGTAGGCACAGGTGCGTTAGCCAACGCCCCGGTTGCCGGCCGCTGGTTCCCCGAAGCATTCCAATTGCTGGTGCAAAATGCCTATCCCGCATTGGATGACGTACCTGCGTCCAGCTCTGCCGCTTCCAGCTCCGTGCCTGCTTCAAGCAGTTCGGTAGCGATTAGCTCAATGGCACCAAGTTCGGTAGCCATCAGCTCGGTTGAATCGAGTTCGGAAGCGTCCAGTTCGGTTGCCACCAGCGTTGAGCCATCCAGTTCGTCTTCATCGTCGATTGAGAGCAGTTCCAGCGAGCCAGCATCCAGCCAAAGCTCATCGAGCCTGGCTAACGAGGCACCGGTAGTAAATCTGGTGGTGGCGGTCACTGGCTCTACGGTGCACGTGAATGGCCGCACCTCGGTTGATCCTGAAGAAGATGAGCTGACTTACCTTATCGATTTCGGCGATGGCAATACTGTTGCGTACCCTGAAGCCTGGCATACCTATGCGGAGAGCGGCAGCTATACAGTGACGCTCACGGTTTCTGATGGCACCAGCTCCACCAGCGCCACTGAAACTGTAGAGGCCCTGGCACCGGTAGGAAACCATGCGCCGATTGCACGCTTGAGCGTTGCGCGCAGCAACCTGAATATCGTTGCGTTCGGGTCTACCTCCTTTGATCAGGACGGGGATGAACTGGCTTACCTGTGGGATTTTGGCACTGGCGATATGCCCGGCAATAGCACCCACGTATTCAATGACTGTGAGTCGGATACCTCGGCTGCCGTACCGCGCCTGGTTACCCTGACCGTTTTTGACGGGGAGCTGGCCGACACCCAACAAGTCAGCTTTGACCAACCCTGTGGTGTGTATGAACAGAAGGTGACGGTTGCCGAATTCAGTGCGCGGGTAGAGGGTAATACCCTGCATGTCGATGGGCGTGCATCGAGTGACGCGGTCTTTTTCGCGTGGGAATTTGGTGATGGCGGTAATGCCTCGGGCCTTATCAGTTCCCATACCTACAGCGAACCCGGTACTTACACTGTCACGCTGACGGCCTACGGCCCGGATCTCGCTGCCACCAAAACGATGGAAGTTACCGTCGGCGAAACCGCCAGCAGTGCTTCATCCAGTTCAGTGGAATCGTCATCGTCATCGATTGA
Source organism: Cellvibrio sp. (assembly GCA_021323495.1). Taxonomy (GTDB): domain Bacteria; phylum Pseudomonadota; class Gammaproteobacteria; order Pseudomonadales; family Cellvibrionaceae; genus Cellvibrio. Next base: position 3,407 of record JAJQJO010000128.1, read on the forward strand.
GAGCAGCAGTTCCTCTTCGCTTGAATCCAGCTCATCGAGCTCAACAAGTTCAGTAGTGACGGAACCCAACTCTTACAGCGCAACCAAAGTGCAAACCGCGCCGGAAATTGACGGCGCTGTGGATGCGGTGTGGGAGCAGGCGAGTTGGGCACCGATCAATGTTTTCTGGCTCGGCACCCAAGCCAATCCGGATGCACAGGATTACAGCGGCCAATACAAAGCATTATGGGATGAAAATTATCTCTATTTGCTGTTTGATATCACCGACGAGCGTCTGTACGACAATACCCGCTCTGCGCTCGATGCTTATTGGGAAGATGACACCGTGGAAATTTTTATCGACGAAAATAAAAACGGTGGCCAGCATCAATACAATACCTCGGCCTGGGCGTATCACATCAGCACCTACGGTGACGTAGTGGACTACACCACTTCCGGCCCCAACTTGCTGAACGATCATATTGATGTTCGCTTGGTAAGCCTGGGGGATAAACACATGTGGGAAATGCGTGTGCGTATCTACGGTGAAGATTATTCGGATTCAGCTGCAAACACACCGCTGATCCTCAGCGCAGGTAAAGAGCTGGGCTTCTCTGCCAGTTACATCGACAATGACGGCGGCCAACAGCGCGAAAGCATGATGGGCTCTGTCGATACCCCCGGCCATAGAAATAACCAGGGCTATCTGGATGCGAGTGTGTTTGGTTCGTTGAAGCTTGTTGAATAATTATTGTTGTATTGGTAAATGAAAAAACCGCCCGATATTTCGGGCGGTTTTTTTATGTGTTCACGCTGCCGATAATAGATTTTTTGGCAGCCGTACCCGGAATATTGTGCCTTTTTCCTCGGTAGAGGAAACCGAAATACTGCCGTGATGGGCGGTTACTATTTCGCGTACTATGTACAAGCCCAGGCCCAGATTCTTTTTAAAATTACGCTCCGCATCGACGTTTGGAATCCGGTGCATTAAATCAAATATCTGGCTTTGGCTTATCGGTGGGATAGGTACGCCGTAATTTTGCACGGTAAAAACAACGTGATCGCCTTCGTCTTTGGTTACCACAGTAACAGCAGATTCTACCGAACCATATTGCAACGCATTGCTAATCAGGTTTTGATAGGTCTGGCTTAACCTGCCCGCATCCCAATTACCGACACAATTTCCTTCGACCTGATTGTGGATAATACGGTTGGGATTGGAGAGCCGGAATTCCGCAATGACATCGGCAGAGATTTGGGCGAGATCAATCTCGCTGGGGGAAATTTGTAACCCGCCACCGATACGGCTCTGGGTAAAATTCAATAAATTATCCAGCATCTTTGTCATACGTAAAACGGAGTTATACATTTGCGAACCCAGTTTCGCTGGCGGGCTGTCCTGGTCTTTGGAGTGCTTTAAAATCTGTGCACCTACACCAATTGAATTGAGCGGATCGCGCAAGTCATGGCCGAGCACACCCAGGAAAATATCCTGGGACATTACCACGGCTTCCGTGTAACGGGTGATGGACTCGGCTAGTGCCTGGTCAATACCTTCGTTAAAGCGAATAAGGTCTTCGGCCTCTTGCGGGCTACTGCACTCATGCTCCGCAAACCACAGTTTTAATACACTGGCGCGCAGCGCCCGATATTCGGACGCGAGCAAGTCGACTGAAAAACCTGAGCGCAATCGACAATCAGCATGAATTTCAGCAGCAGTATCGCCTTCCTGGCGTGGCTGGTGCCCTTTGGATTTTTCGCTACGTTCAAGTTCGGTTTGTGGGCTTTCCAAATCGTTCGCGATGGTGATTAACATTTCCTCCGCATGGTCGCGCAAGTCTTTTACCGTCATGGTTACCGGTTGGATTGAGCGGGCAAAACTCACCCACTCGCTCAGGATCTTTTCCATATTTGCCACAATAAATTGGTGAAGCCTCATAACGATTTCCACTGTTGGTAGGTTGGTTCGGGGAATTGCGGCACCGCTTTTTAATTCGTAACTCTTTACTGGCAACGATCTGTTCTTAACAACATTAGCGGGGTGAGACGCTACTGGGCCTGGAGGATCTCTGGAAACTGTCTGGCGCGCGATTCCTGCGCCGGCTTGATAAAACACTTACGTGGTCATACTGGCCATGATGAGGCTGATGGGACTGGGGTGATAATAACTATATTTGGATACCTGGTCATCAATTAGATGCAAACAGGCGATGTAAAGGAATAGTACCGGGGATAGGGAACTGGCGCCGTGGTTAATGAATCGGCACTTGCGCGATAAAGCCTTCGAAATGTTGTTCGTCACTGTGCCCTTTATGGCCAAAGTGGAGATCACCATAGACCCCCCCTTGTCCGGTACCGTCGAGCAGCCGGCGTTGCTTCAAACTTAAATAGCCATGCACATAAATGCCGGACATAAAATGATAATCAAAGCTGGTATGAATATCCTTGTAGATTTCCATTAATTTGGTGTTTGGGTCACCCTCGCAATGAATGATCGCGCTGGCGATATTATCGAGCCGGGAGGCATCGGCAGCCTGGTCAACCCCAAGGATCAGGTCAAATACCAGATTGTTGTCCAATGCGCTCCAATTTTTTTTTATTTTTATGCTCATATCCAAATCTCTCACCGTATTAGATTAATGCAGGGCTTTCTTGCACGCCATTACGGCGTATCAATGTTAAAAAAGATGCCTCGATATTCGGGCATGCCGATAGTGCGAACGCGATAATCCAACCGTTGCAAAATTCATTCATCGTGCTCCTCACAAAATTCCCGCATTTGCGCCAGCAATTCCTTTAAGCCAGAAGTGGCGTTCGTGGGTAGATCAAGATCCGTGGGGATATAACCCAACAATGATTTCACCAGGCAAACCTGGTCGCGCAATTGCGCATTACTGCTGTGGAGTTTCTCTTGCTGCGTTTCACGGCTGATGGTTTCCAGGTATTCACCATCGGATGAATGTAATTTGATAGCGCTTCGCTGGTAATAAGCATGTTGGACGGGATTAAGGGTGAGCACGCAAGTGGAATTGTCGTCATGCTTCGGAGGAAAAGTGTTATCCATCATCGTATCTCAATGAGTGGTTAGTTAACCGTCCTGTTGACCTAATCCATGGGACGGACCGAACCGGATTATCACCCTTATGTAAGCTGGATCTTTCTGGTGGGCGAATGTCGTTAGTGTCATTGATGCCGATGGGCTGTGGCCATCGCCTGCTGTTCAACGGCGATATCACGACAATATTTATGGATGTATAGTTATAGAAACCCGGAAAATTTTGCATGGTAATAAATATGCAAAAAACGCAGATTTTACTCAGTGCGTTAGCGAACGTTTTTAAAAGTCAATTGATTAAATTTATCGATGTCATTTTAATCCTTCATTTGGTTTTTGCCCCGTCCATTTCCATTGCTGTATTTCCGGCAAATCTTCACCATATTCTTCAATGTAATGTTTATGTTCCAGCAATTTTTCATTCACAATATCGGTTATCCGGGGTTTTATAGTGGATAGCTTCGATACCCGCCCGGCCACATTTTTAATGATATGGAAGCGGTCAAGTTGATTGAGCACGGTCATATCGAACGGTGTAGTGGTAGTGCCTTCTTCCTTGAATCCATGCACATGCAGGTTTTTATTATTGGTGCGCTTGTATGTGAGTTTATGGATTAAGGTAGGGTAGCCGTGATAGGCAAAAATAATCGGTTTGTCTTTGGTAAAAAGCCGGTCAAAATCATTATCGGCCAATCCATGGGGATGTTCGTTGGAGGATTGGAGTTTCATTAAATCAACGACGTTGATAAAACGGATTTTTAATTCGGGGACATATTTCCATAACAATTGCACCGCAGCGAGCGCTTCCAGTGTGGCAACATCGCCGGCGCTGGCGATCACCACATCCGGCTCGCCATTGACACAATTGCTGGCCCACTCCCATACCCCGACACCTGCTGCACAATGTTTGGCTGCGGCATCAATATCCAACCACTGCGGTTCGCTGTGTTTGCCTGCCACTATCAGATTGATGGTGTTGTAAGTGCGCAGGCAATGGTCGGTAATCCACAGCAGTGTATTTGCATCTGGCGGTAAATAAATACGCACCACTTCTGCTTTTTTATTGACAAGATGGTCAATAAAACCGGGATCCTGGTGGCTGCTGCCGTTGTGGTCCTGTCGCCAGACATGGGACGACAATAGATAATTTAACGAGGCGATCGGCTTGCGCCAGGCAATACGGTTTGCACTTTTCAGCCATTTCGCATGCTGGTTCACCATCGAATCCACAATGTGGATAAAGGCTTCATAACACGAATAAAACCCGTGGCGGCCGGTGAGTAAATAACCTTCAAGCCAGCCCTGGCATTGGTGCTCACTGAGCACTTCCATGATCCGGCCCTCCGCAGCCAATTTATCGTCGTCCGCATCTTGTTCTGCCATCCACGTACGTGCGCTTGCGTCGAGCGCAGCTTGCCAACGGTTTGAATTATTTTCATCCGGGCTAAATAAACGGAAATTATTATTGCCATTATTGTTGACCAAGGTATCGCGCAGGAATTTTCCCATCACACTGGTTGATCCGGCATCGACTGATCCGGGGTGCGGCACATCCACGGCATAAGCGCGCGGATTGGGCAGGGTTAATTTTTTGAGCAGGAGGCCACCGTTCGCGTGTGGGTTGGCGCCCATCCGACGCTCCCTCCGGGGAGCAAGCTCAGCAAATTCAGTGCGTAACTTTCCTGATTCATCAAACAGCGCCTGCGGATTATAACTGCGCAGCCATTGTTCAAGGATCGCGATATGCGCTTCTTGTTGCATTTCATCCAAAGGCACTTGATGGGATCGATATGAACCGGCAATTTTTTTCCCATCAATGATGTCCGGACAAGTCCAGCCTTTTGGCGTGCGTAGAATAATCATTGGCCAACGCGGCCGCTGCGTATCATTGTGTGTACGTGCATGGTTCTGGATGTGTTTGATATCGGCAATGACGTTATCGAGCGTCGCCGCCATTTGCTGGTGCATCACCAGCGGATCATCGCCCTCTACAAACCAGGGTGTGTAACCATAGCCATAAAACAGCGCTGCAAGTTCCTCATGCGGAATGCGCGCTAATATCGTTGGGCTGGCAATCTTGAAACCGTTAAGGTGCAAGATGGGTAGCACTGCGCCGTCGCGCACCGGATTTAAAAATTTGTTTGAATGCCAGCTGGTCGCGAGTGGACCGGTTTCGGCTTCACCATCACCGATGACACAGGCAACAATAAGGTCCGGGTTATCAAACGCGGCGCCATAAGCGTGTGATAGTGCATAACCAAGTTCGCCCCCTTCGTGAATCGAACCGGGGGTTTCCGGTGCTGCATGGCTTGGAATGCCGCCGGGAAAAGAAAACTGTTTGAATAGCGCACGCAGGCCTGCTTCGTTCTGTGAAATATGCGGATACAGCTCGCTATAGGTACCTTCCAGGTAAGTGTTGGCAACCAGTGCTGGTCCACCGTGGCCAGGGCCCGCAATAAAAATCATATTGAGATCACATTGGGTAATGACGCGGTTTAAATGCACGTAAATAAAATTAAGGCCGGGCGTGGTGCCCCAATGCCCCAGTAATCTCGGTTTTATATGTTCGGTGCGCAATGGCTGTTTCAACAAAGGATTGGCATAAAGATAAATCTGGCCTACCGATAAATAATTCGCAGCGTTCCAGTAATGGTTAATCCGCGCCAATAAATCCGGTGGCAAAGGTTCGGCGCCCGTTATTTCTTCAGCATGGCCAGTTATTTTTTTTGTATTGATTGTATTCATAAATCAGGTCCTTTTTGCTGGTCTAAAAATGTAACCACGCTCCTGGCGATAATAATTTCTTCATCGGTTTTTATCACCCGCACAGTCACCGGGCTTGTCGCCGTTGAAATAATGGGTTGGTTGGTTTTATTTTTTTCTGCATCGATAGCAATTCCGATAAAGCCCAAT
>JAJQJO010000129.1 GCA_021323495.1 Cellvibrio sp.
CACTAACAGCAAAACATTTTTGGGGTCGCACAAAATTTTAAACGATACGCTGCTGTATCTGGTCAAATCCACCAACCGGTAGGGCTGCACTGCATCGATAAACGCCAGCGTGTAATGGGCGTAAGGAAATTGCTGCTCCGAATCGAGAAAAAAATCGTATTCAACCGTACCTACATCGTTCTTTACTGAAAGCTGTGTTTTACCTATGGGTGATGGTGGTTCAACAGCAGCGGCCCACAATAGGTCCGGATCGCGCCCGGGAAACAAGGAAGCGTTTAATTTTGATTTCGCGATCCCCGCATAAATTACCAGAGCGGTAATCAATAGCGTTGCAATAAATGCAGCAAGGGCATTTCGGTAAAACTTCAGCATTATTGAAATAATCTTTCAGGTTTAAACGAATAACCCGTCAGCGGTGCAAACCGTGCGGCTGCGCTGAGTTATGTTCTTCCCATTCGGTGGAGATTCGATACAACACTGTTAATTTTTTTAATTATTGTGCAGCGCATTGATGGTATAGAGCCGCCAATGATTGCGCTGACATAATGTCATACAATCTGATGTATTAGCAACGGAGCAGGCGAAAGCCATTTGGACCCGAGCAACCTGAAATGTGAAGTAATGCCACTTTTGGCGTCAAAAAAACCCGATTATCGGGCTACTCACGCTGCAAAGAGCAACATTGCGCAAAAAATATTTCATTAGGGAAAGGGATTTTAAATAATAAAAGTACGGCTCTGGCACCTTATCCAGCAAGACAGGCTACTGTGCCTGGGATAATACCTTCTCCACGTCTACACCAAATACCATAATCCCCAAGGGTGCGAACTTGTCTTCGGTATAGAGTGGGATGCTTAACTGTAGTTGGAAGCGCTTGGTTGATTCATCGTAATTAATTTCGCCAAAATGCATGGTGTCGGCGGGTTTGGAAAATACCTCGGTGAATTTTTCTTCATCACCCTGCCAATAATCCGAGGTCATATCACTAATAGCCACATTTAATCCCCGCGCATCAGTAACGATAATTTCAGTGATCATCTCCAGCGACTGTTTTTTTACTTCACGTAACCGGGCTGACAACTCCTGATCAACCAGTTCAATTGGATACGCGAAATCATTTTGCATAAATGCCTGTGCCCATTTTTTATCGCGCACTGCAATTTCCTGACGGGTGAAACGGCGCGATACAAGGTTGCGCTCTGTCAGTGTGGATTCCAGTTTCGGCAGGCGTTTCCAGCGCTCAATTTTACCGACCAACAATTCCTTGATTTGCTGGCGCTCGTACTCAGACACCGCAAAGCGGGTGGTGGCGCAACCGCTGATGTATTGATTGAAGGTTAATAAAAAATCCGGATTTTGATTAAGGAATAGCTCGTTAAAATAAACGCCCAATGGGACATAGCGAAAAAACCGTGACTGGAAATTATTAGCCTCAAATTTCAATTCTTTGGTGGCCTGTAAAAAATGTTCACGGTCAGCCAATACCACATCAATACGCTTACTTTGTAACAACTTAATCAGCTGCGGTAAATTATTTGCACTCATGTCCACGCTGTATCCCGCCTCATCCAGCCAGGTTTCCTGTTGGCTACCCAGGATAGAACCGAGCTTGTACCCCTCGCGCCAGGATTCCGGAGCTATAGTGTCCATCCGCCAAAACCAGTACCAATTTTCCAGCACCAGCGGTGAAGACAGGACCGCATAAGGGTCAACCTGCCGCATGGGTACCGCGGTAAAAAAGCCATCGATACGGTTGCTCTTTACGTCCTGGTAAGCACGCCGCCAGGGCATCACCCGCACCCGATAATCCCGCTTCATTTGTTTGAAGATACACTGCAAATGCGGCAATAAATCTTGCGAGCTACCGAGGGGGGAGTCAGAGCTAAACGCCGATGAAATATTGGTTGCGAGATTGACCGTCAAAAGGTCTGGTGAAACAGGTTTATTATTATCAACCGCCTGGGCCAGAGCATGACAACCAAGCAATGTTGTCATTAATAAAATCCAACGCATACAGGCACTCCTTCATTGCCATTATCGAAACATTAACAACTACGACGGGAAAGACAGAAAGAGTATAGATTCAAAACCCGGATTTGCCTGAGCGAACGCAAACGGACGGAATGAAGTGAATGGTTAACCTGAAAATTGTTGCAGGAACTCTGGCAGCAAAGCCAATTCAGTCGCTTGTGCCAATTGTTCTATGGATATTTCGCGCTGTTGATTGATATCAATCGATTGCGCATTTGCCAAACCTACCCACGCAAGAAGTTCTGCCAATGCTTCGGGATGATCAAATACACCGTGGAGATAAGTCCCTAATACCAAGCCATCCGCATTTATTGCACCTTCGGGTTCCAGGCCATTATCACCCTGCAAATAACACGCGGGGGATTGCAGTGCAGCGCCAGTGCTGATGCCACAATGGATTTCATAGCCCTGTAGTTGGCTGTGTTTATTCCATAAAAAGCCGGTGCGCTGTTGCAATATTTTATGTGGCTCCAGGCGTGTCTCCAACGCCAATATACCAAGCCCCGGTGAGCTGCCCGGTGCAGACTCCAAACCCTGTGGATCGTGGATCATCTGGCCGAGCATTTGGAATCCACCGCAAATACCTATTAATTTTCCGCCGTAGCGCAGGTGTTTGTGGATTTGTTTATCCCAGCCCTGTGCACGCAAAAATTGTAAATCTGCACGGGTATTTTTACTGCCGGGGATAATTAACAAATCGCAGGATGGAATTATCTGGTTGGGACCAACCCACTGGAAATCCACGTGCGGATGTAACCGCAGTGGATCAAAATCTGTGTGATTGGAAATACGCGGTAGCGCCAGCACAGCAACGCGACATTGGGCATGCGCTTTGGGTGCATTAGCAGTGAGTGCATCTTCCGCATCCAGATATAATCCGTGCAGGTAGGGGATTACACCCAGCACCGGTTTACCGGTTTTTTGTTCCAGCCAATCCAGGCCCGATTGCAATAAGCCCATATCGCCACGAAAGCGGTTGATAACAAAACCCACCACGCGTTTCCGTTCAGATGCACTCAATAATTCCAGGGTGCCAACCAAATGTGCGAATACACCGCCGCGATCGATATCGGCAATTAAGATCACCGGACAATCCACCGCTTCCGCAAAACCCATATTGGCGATATCGCGCTCGCGCAAGTTAATTTCGGCAGGGCTACCTGCGCCTTCCACCAAGATGACATCGTATTGCTGTTGCAGGCGCGCGTAGGAATCGAGCACATAGCCCATGGCTTGGGTTTTGTAATCGTGATAAACGGCGGCATCCATATCGGTGACTGCCCGCCCCTGCACAATAATTTGTGCGCGCGTATCGCTGGTGGGCTTGATCAATATGGGATTCATATCCGTGTGCGGTTGCACACCAGCGGCCTGCGCTTGCAGTGCTTGCGCGCGGCCAATTTCCCCACCATCAATAGTGACCGCCGAATTGAGCGCCATGTTTTGCGGTTTGAACGGCACAACGGAAATGCCGCGATTTTTTAAAATGCGACAGAGCGCGGCAACCAGCGTGGTTTTACCGGCATCAGAAGTGGTGCCTTGCACCATGAAGGTTTTTTTCACAGCAACATCCCGATGCCTGGCTCAGCCTGCGAATGCACAACCACACGGCTCGATGAACTCACCACTCAATTCCCTTCTGCGCTTTAACGCCGGCATTAAATGCATGTTTGACTGATTTTACTTCGCTGAAGGTATCGGCCAGATCTTCCAGATATTTTTTTGCGCCGCGCCCGGTAATAATGACATTTTGATTGCGTGGGCGGTTTTGGATTGCCGCTATGACTTTATCCTTATCAAGGTATTTGTAATTGAGCATATAGGTTATTTCATCGAGCAAGACCAGATGGATTTCCGGATCGCGGAATACATGCTCGCACTCAGCCCAGACGGCTTCAGCGGCGGCTTTATCCTGTTCCGCATTTTGCGTTTCCCAGGTAAACCCGGTGCCCATTACAAAATATTCCAGCTGCGCATTAGCGCCGCGAAATATACTTTCGGTTAAAAAGTTTTTTTCACCGCATTCCCAGGTGCCTTTAATAAATTGCACTATCGCAACTTTATAGCCGTGGCCCAAACAGCGCAACGCCGTACCAAAACCCGACGAACTTTTTCCCTTGCCATCACCGGTTAATACAATCACCACACCGCGCTCCTCTTCTGCACGTGCAATGGCAGCATCAACAATTTCTTTGCGCTGCTGCATGCGTTCCTGATGGCGTTTGGCTTTATCGCTATTTAGGTTGTTGTCGTCGGTCATGGCGGTTCTCTTTAGTCGATTAAATTTAAGGGGTTAATCGATTAAATTTAACGGGGTTAGCCGATTAAATTAACAGGGTTAGTCGATTAAATTAACAAGTGAGTAGCGCTCGCGCCCTACTCACCTTCAGTCGCGTTCACCTAAAAACGATAGGTAATGCTCGCTTCATAATTGCGTTCAGGTTGCGGGTATTGCCCCCAAACCGAATGATAACCAGCATATAGCTCATTAGTAAGGTTATTGATCCGGCCACTAAACTCCAGTTGTTTATAGGTATAAAGTGCGGCCAGATTAAATACGACCAATGAAGGCAGTTGCGGACTAAGGTTTGCCTCGTCACCAGACTTATAGCGCGACCCGGTGTATACACTTTCCAGAGAAAAATTCAGTGCATCTAATGGCGTAAAAATAATATTGACTGTCGCAGAGTTTTTTGCAACGAAGGGAACGACGTTGCCGTCGTAGACACCGTCAACCACCTCTGCATCGGTATAGGTATAGTTGAAACGTAGCGACAATTGTTTACCGAGCGTTGTATCGGTGATCAACATAAATCCCTTGCGCTCGGAATCGGGCAAATTGATATTCGCGCCGGTATAGAATTGATTGTTTGGTACGCTTGCGTCATACACAATCTCATCATTCAAGGCCATGCTGTAAAGCGAGTAAGTCACCTTCCCTACTGCGGTTTGCCATTCGGTACCCAACTCAAAAGACTCACCGGTTTGCGGATTCAAAAACACAACATCCTGCGCAACCAGATTATTTTCATCCGGATTGGCAAAACGAAAGCTTTCCGCATAGCGACCAAATACCCGCCAGTTATTGCCTGCATCATAACTCAATCCAAATTCAGTCGCGTGCAGGTCATCATCTTGCGCTAGCGATTGCAGATAATTTTTATCTTCAACTTGCGCAAAACGCGCACCGGCAGTGAGTGTCAAATTAGCGATAACAGGGTACACCGCCTGCGCGTAATAGCTCTGTTGTTGCTGTTCGGATTCATGCGGGGAGTAAGCATTATTACTTTCATATAAGCTTTCAACATCATCGTAACCAATAGTGACGATAGATTGCCCATGTTTGGTAGTAAACTCGCCAATCAAACGCGGTGTTAAACTTTTTACGCGCATTGATGAAGCAGTAAAGCCCCAGTTGTAATAATTATTTTCTTCGTTTCGATCAGAATATTCCGTGAGCAGGCTCCAGGCAGAACTCAAATCGATACCAAATCCAGCGCGGGCAATATCGGTTATTTGATCGGTGTAATCATCAGGCGTATTGGTGGCGCGACGATCTATCAGTACTTCAGCATCAGTCAGGGAACCCGGCAAACGTAACTGGTCATCTACCTGTTGCCCTTCAACAAATACAAATCCTTTAGCAAAGTCGTACCGCAAATTAGCGAAAAAATTTTCATAGGCAGACTGGTTGTTAGCGCGATAGTTATCGGCATTACGTTTTTGCGCAGACAGGTTGTAACTCAGGCCGTTTTCAAAACCCTGGGTTACATTTGCATTGTAATCTTCCAGATTATCGGTGCCGCCAGTTGCACTGACCGAGCCATTTACTTCACCGGCAACTGCACGGCGGGTGATGACATTAATTACCCCACCAACAGCTTGGTCACCATATAGGACACCGGCACTCCCCTGCACGATTTCAATGCGCGCTACATCTTTTAAAGAAACTGTATTTAATGCAGGAGCGGCAAGACTCGGATTATTTAATTTACGGCCATCAACCAATACCAAAACGTTATTGGCGCCGGACAAACCACGCATGGAAGCAGTCACATTGCGCGCGCCGCTACCATCAGAATCCGTTAATTGAATTCCCGCCTGGGTACGTAACACTTCGGATAACAATTTTGCACCACTTACACGGATATCTTCTTCTGAGATGACTTGAATTTGTGTCGCAACCGGCATCTGCGCAGTTTCGCTGCGGGTTGCGCTGACGTAAACGGTTTCGAGTTTTTGGTCAGCGGCGAAAGCAGCAGGGGCGGCTATCGCCATAATGGCCGCACTGAGGCCACTGATTAAAAATGCGCTTGGGTGGATAGTTGATTTGCTAGACATGAGATTCCTCAATCCTGAAACGGGATGAGGGAGGGAAAGCGGAAAATAATGTAATGGACCGGGTCCAGTATCTACATGGATTTCCACCGATGTTGCCCTCCGCGACATCGTGAACAAATAGAGCTATAGCTCCGGATTTGAGGCTGGTATCGGACTCATCGACACTTTTTATAACGATCCAGTTAACGATCCTATAAAAAGTAGCGGTTCACCGTTGCGGGGGCAGTGTCGGGATTGCATCGCTGGCCTGAACCAGGGTTTGCGCACCGACTTCCCATTGACTCTGATCCTGGCTCACGTTCACTAAAGAATGTAACACCCATCAGACACCTCGGGCGCGCAAGGTAAATGCGCGCGCCACGCAAGTCAACCTATTCATGGCGTAACTAAACCGGAAGCCTGGTAAGCGGCCGCCAGAAGCCTGATGGTTGGCTGTCGCTTGCTGCACTGGCCGTGGAGCAATAAAGATTGTCAAAAATATTTGTTATAGTATAACATTGCCCGCAATTTCAAGTGCCAGTTGCCTGGTTAACAGGGCTGGCAGATTTGCTTAATGATGGAGAGAAAAGATGTTGGTTACCAAGAGAAATATGCGCAAATCATTGTTGAGCCTGGCATTGCTGGCCGCAAGCCATTCGACCTGGGCGCAAGTACAAGGCGTAGTGCGCGACGAAAACGGCCAACCCATCACTAATGCCACTCTGGACATTGTCGGCTCCAATCAACAAATCCACACCAATATGCGCGGTGAATTCAGCGTGCCCCCGTATGGCACCGGGAAAATCGAGCTGCATGTAAAAGCTCCCGCCTTTATGCATAAGACATTTCATTTGCCCCAGGGCGATAAAACCCACGAACTGGTCCTTGGCGGCACCGCCATGGAAGTGGTCAATGTCGTTGGCCTGCCCTGGCATGCGTCCAACATTGAATCGGCCCAACCCGTGAGCGTCCTGAGCGGTGACCAGCTGCGTGATCGCCAGGCGACCACCTTGGGTGAGACCCTGAAAAACGAAGTCGGCGTCCATTCCAGTTATTACGGTCCGGTTTCCAGCAGCCCGATTATCCGTGGCCTTGAAGGCCCACGCGTATTGATTGCACAAAATGGGCTGGATGCCGGTGATGCCTCGCGTGTTGGCCCCGACCACGCAGTGGCGACCGAGGCCTCCACCGCACGCCAGATAGAAATCCTGCGTGGCCCCGCTACCCTGTTTTACGGCAGTGGTGCTATTGGTGGCGTGGTGAATGTGGTCGACGACCGGGTTCCCCAAGGGTTGGATACCTACGGTGAATGGCGTCTGGAGCAGGATTCGGTCGCCGACGACAAGCTCATCTCTGCCAGTGGCAATACCGGTGTCGGCAATATAGGCCTGCACCTGGATGGCTTCTGGCGCGAGTCCGACGATTACAAAATCCCCGGCGCAGCAGAAGTGGAAACCCATGCAGAGCATGAAGCGGAAGGTCATGCAGACCACAATGAAGATCGTTTAGCCAACTCGGCCGCCCAGGCCGAGGGGTTTAATTTGGGCACCAGTTATATCCTGGATACCGGATTTGTTGGACTTTCTTATGGCCACCTGGAACGCGAATATGGCATTCCCGGCCACGGCCATGACGATGAAGCGGTCGATGTTTACGCCGATTTAAAACAGGACCGCGTGCAGTTCCTGAGTGAACTGACACTCGACCATACATTGTTTAGCGCGCTCAATACCCGTTTTGGTTTTACCGATTATGAACACAGTGAAATCGAAAACGGTGCCGTCGGCACTACTTTTAATAATGAAAGCCAGGAAGCGCGCCTCGATTTTTTCCATCATCCCATCGCCGATTGGCGCGGTGCATTAAGCTTGCATTACAAACACGCCGATTTTTCCGCGCTCGGTGAAGAGGCATTTACGCCCCCCAGCGACACCAGCACACTCGCGATCGCCTTAATGGAAGAGCGCCACCTTGGCGACCTGTTAGTGCAACTGGGAGCGCGTATCGAGCAAGTAAAAACGTCTGCCGATAATATTCAAATCGATTTGGATGAGCATCACCATGACGAGGAGGAACATGGACATGAGGAAGACCAGCTGAGTATATTTTCCATCGATCAGGAATCCACTCCCATAAGTGCCTCGGCCGGATTGGTGTGGGATTTCACTCCCGGTTACAACCTCGCCTTTTCGTACACCCATGCAGAACGTGCACCTTCAGCCGCAGAATTATTTTCGTTTGGGCCGCATATCGGCTCGGGTTTATATGAAGTAGGGGCACTGTTGCGAGTAGTCGAAGATGAACCGGGCGAGTTTCATTTTGATTTGGTTCGCACTGATGCCGAATTGGAAACATCGAACAATATCGACCTTTCCCTACGTAAATTTGAAGGCGATTTCGGTTTTATCCTCAACGCGTTTTACAACAGCATCGACAATTATTATTACCTCGCGGATACCGGTATGACGAAGGAAAGCGCACATGGACATGATGAAACAAGCGAGGAAGAACACAATCACAACAGTGATCTGCCGGTCTATATTTACCAGGCACAGGATGCCCGCCTCCACGGTTTTGAAGCTGAGTTTATCTGGCAATTGAGCGCGCCGTTGAAACTCACTTTCACGAGCGATTATATCCGTGCAAAATTGGATGACGGCGGCGATTTACCGCGCATTCCCCCGCTGCGCGTCGGGGCGCGGGGCGAATATGAAATCGGCAACTGGCGCGCTGAATTGAGCGGGCAATATTATTTTGAACAGGATCAAACCGCCGCGCTCGAAACCAGCACCGATGGTTACACACTCATCGATGCACAAGTAAGTTATTACATCAGCGATGACCTGAAGGTTTTCCTCAAAGGCCATAACCTCACCGACCAATACGCCCGTGTCCACTCCTCGTTCCTGAAGGACAAGGCTCCCCTTCCCGCCCGTTCATTTGCAGTGGGCATTAGCGGCAACTTTTTAGTTGAAAAAAATGTATCTGGCAGATGCATGGTGTGTGAAATAATCAGTTGAGGTTTATTCCACATAAATCGGCTTGACCCGATATTGCAAGGCTGACAACTATCTACGTTAACTTTTTATTCATTGTCAGCGGCGGGATGATTAGCGGGTAGCACTTGCAATTCAATCATCCGCCGCTGATGTGTTTCCAATAATTCCATGCCCCATTGATAGCGCGGAATACTGTTAAACAAAAGATCAAAGCTGCCATCGTTTTGCGCAATGTTCAAACCCGCCTCCAGCCGTTTCGCCAATGCAGGGTTATTGCGGTTGACAAAAAAATACACCTCATTTGGATAGCTCAGCATTAGTTCCTGTTCAATTTGCAATTCCAATTCGGGATAGAAATTCACTTCCGCCTGAATTTGATAAAGCCCACGGGAAAAGTAATCAAACCGTTTTGCAGCCAGCATCTTGAATAATTTGCCATAACCCACTGCCTGCACCAACGGTAACTTGTTGTACTCCATAATGTCTGCATCAGTCCACTGGGACCCCATCCCTCCTTTGAGCTTGCGTAAATCATCGAGATTGTGAATAGCAGAAAATATCGGTTGTTCGTTTTTGCGGACCAACAAGAGACGATAATTGTTAAGGTTTTTTAGCAGCGATACGCGCACCGGCAACATCTGCCGTTCAAATTCCGCGCTGGTCGGTGACCAAAGCACATCGACCTTCCCTTGCATCAACCCACTGCGCAAACGTTTGTCTTCCAGGCGATAGGGTAATTGCGTTAGCTGGGTCAGGTGGGACGGGGTATCGGTTTTACGCAGGACCAACTCCAACAAACGATAGAAATAATAATCCTCATTATTAATATCCGTCATGTTGGATTGGCGAATAACAATGGTGCTACTTTCAGTCGGATTCGCCCAGGCACCCCCAGTTCCACAACAAGATAACAGGATAATAAGTCCCGCCCGCCGCAGGTACCGGGTTACATGCATCGACATAATTAGTACCACTACACCATGGGTTTTATGTCACGCAGTATAGAACCTAATAGGATCAGCACCACAACCAGGCAATATCTGCCTGCCGCCGTCCGCTCACCCTGGCATACCTGTTAGTGCCATGTATGCCTGTAACATTGCCGAAATTTTAAAACTGTCTCGATACGCGCAATCCGGTTGCCGGGTGCGCGAGTAAATCCAACCGGATTAGAGGAAGATAACAGGTGGCGCATTTATCAACATTAAAAACAGGGCCTGCTCTGTTTCGGATTATCGATTGCTGACGGAAAAGTTATGTGCCCTGACTGGTTTGTTGATTTCGCTTTCGCCATTTCAATTTTGATGGCTATAATCGGTAACATCTTCAGACAAAAATGGAATTGATTTTATGCGTGCCCTACTTCAACAGGTTTCCCGCTTTACCGTTGCACTCACTTTTCTAATCTTGTTTCCACTTACCTTATCCAGCTGGACCTCGATCAAATACCACGAAATCCAACCGCTCTCCGCCGAACTAAAGCCACTGAAAGCTGCAATTGAAGCGGATCTAGCTAAAAAAGGTTACGTCAAAGCTGCGGATAAAGCGGAGATATTGGTGGACTATCGTATCTCGGTGCTCACCACCCCGGGCATGGACGACACTTTTTATTCACCGCACTGGACCAGTGACGATCGCGGCACCTTCACCTTTACCGGCTGGGAAAACCCGCAAGGTACTGGCGATATGCTCAAGCAGGGGATAGTAACCCTGAGTATGCGTGCTGCCAAAACCAGCAACCTGTTGTGGGAAGGGGGCGTGAGCAAATTGTTGCGTTCGGATGAGAGCGAACTGGATATGACCGAAGCATCCAAAATTGCAGCCAATGCATTAGCCAAAAAAATTCCGGCTCATTGACTAAAAAAGGGATACAGCAAGATACATACTTATCAATACCCGGTTTAACCGGGAATGAGCAATAACAAATTAAATTTTTGGTAAAAATTGGTTTCATCGTTCATCGCGATTAAATTAGGTTACATGGGAAGATATAAAATGAAACGTCTGAATGCTTTGCTGCTTGCCTCAAAACCATACACTATTTTTGTCTTGCTGATTTCAATGTTTCCCACCTCCGCATCGGCCATGCCCGCAGGCCTGGAAGAAAGCATTGCCGATTTCATGGTGTGGGTAGTCATACTTTTTGTACCTATTGGTGCAATTTACCTGTTCTGGAAAGTGCATATCCTTCCGGAAATTATTGCCGAAAAAAATCACCATCCGCAAAAGAATGCCATCCAGGTGTTATGCCTGTTGTCGCTGGTCTTTGGCGGATTGCTCTGGCCAATTGCCTGGTTGTGGGCCTTTACCAAACCGGTGAGCTATAAAATGGCCTATGGCACCGACAAACACGATGACTATTTTCTCAAGCCTGATGGCGAGCATGGCAACAAGCCGATGGATTTGGCGGTGGTAGATGATGAATTGTTATTGCTTAAGGAAAAAATGGACGGTTTAAATAAAAAACGCGAGCTGATTATTTCCAAGCAGCAAGGCAATGTCGTAGGGGCAGAAAATGCTTGAGATAATTTTAGGTGGCTATGCGTTTCTGGTTTGGCTGTTTTGCATCAAATTAAAAATTATTCCGTGGAATATCAAAAGCCAGGTTGGCGCTGTGACCGGCGGTATTGCCCTGGCAGCCGCGATCATTTTTACAATTAATGTCGTTACCCCTTCATCAAACGATGTGCGCGCAATTAATTTTGTTGCCGAAATAGTCCCGCGCGTCAACGGCACGGTTACCAAGGTGGCGGTTGAAGGGAACCAGTTGGTAAAAAAAGGCGAAATTCTTTTGGAAATCGACCCAATGCCTTATGCATTGAAAGTCAAACAACTTGAGGCCCAGGTTGCCGACGCAACGGGGACCGCAAAAACGCTCTGGCAAGATATGGATAGCGCTAAAAGTGCGACAGCCTCGGCGCAAGCCCAACTGGATTTAATGAAAAAACGCTTTGCACAAACCCAGGAACTTGCCAAGGCGGGCGCTGGCAATCAGTTTGATGTGGAAAGCTTTGCCACCGAGGTGAAAAGAGCCGAAGCCGCGTTGGCAAGCGCCAGGACTGCTGAATCCAGGGTGACGACCAAATTGGAAGCTGTGGTCGGCCCCGATATTGCCAGCGTTGCACTCATCAAAGCCCAGCTTGAACTGGCACGCTATGATTTGGAATCCACCGTGATTCGCGCACCGGCCGATGGTTATGCAGTGAATGTGATGGTGCGCCCGGGCAATTATCTGGTGGCAATGCCGTTTCGTCCTGCGATGAGTTTTGTCGAACAAGAACAAAAGCTCATCGCATTTTTTGACCAGAATGAGCTGCGTTTCGTGCAGCCGGGCGATAAAGCTGAAATCGCCCTGAAAGCCTTGCCGGGCGAACTGGTGCGCGCCAAGGTGGATTCGATTATCTGGGCTAACGCGCAAGGCCAGTTTTTGCAAAGTGGATTAGTGCCGAATGCCCCGGTTGAACACAGTGTAGTTCCGGCCCAAAAATATGCGGTGCGCCTGGTGCAAAATGTGGATGCCGAACATCCGGAGGTGATAATTCCGATGGGTGCTCGCGGTGGTGCGGCGGTTTATACCGAGAAACTGGCTCCGTTGCATATATTGCGGATGGTAATGATCAGGGCGCAATCCATCATGAATTACCTCGTGCTGAAACTGCACTAAGGAAATATAACTATGTTTCCGACTCTCAATGTTAAAAAAACCGGTATTGCCCTGGCGGTCGCCATGGCACTTACCGGCTGTGCAATATCCGATGCCCCTACCCAGGCAGAATTGGCAGAACAGGCGTTCACCAATGTTACGCAACCGGCTAATTGGCGCTTTGCAAAAACACCGGGTGACTTTGATGCAGAAGCCCTGGGTTTTAGCTTGCCGCCAGAATTGGTTGTGTTGATCAAAGAGGCGCAAGAGCACAATCCGGATTTACGCATTGCTGCTGCTCGCGTTGCACAAGCACAGGCTGCGTTGACTGCTGCCGGTGCCTCTCTGCTGCCGATGGTTGGCATAGGTGGACAGGCGGGAGCCTCGCCCATACCGACCTCCTCACTCAGTGTTGATGGCCTTGCGTTGGTGGCAACCTGGGAACTGGATGTGTGGGGTAAAACGCGCAGCAGTGAAGCTGCCGCCCAGGCTAATAGCCTGGCTGCGGAACTCGATGTTTTATACGCGCGCCAATCGCTTGCCGCAGGGGTAGTAAAAGCCTGGCTGGCGGCGGTTGAAGCGCAGCGCCAGATCGCACTCAGCCGAAGCCTGCTTAATTTTGCCGAACAGCAAACGGCTTTGATGCAAGTGGGACAAAAGGTCGGACGGAATTCCCAACAAGATATTCTGGTGAGCCAACTCGCTGT
The DNA here is from genome assembly GCA_021323495.1 of Cellvibrio sp. Lineage (GTDB taxonomy): Bacteria > Pseudomonadota > Gammaproteobacteria > Pseudomonadales > Cellvibrionaceae > Cellvibrio. Next base: position 13,701 of record JAJQJO010000129.1, read on the forward strand.
TAAAAATTATCGCGGCCAGATACTGCAAAGCGAACAAGCTGCTAATTCAGCACAGCGCGCGCTGGAATTATTGCTGGGTCGCTATCCTGCAGCCGAGATCGCCGTGGCGAGTAATTTACCTGCAGTACCCTCACCTATTCCGGCAGGATTGCCATCGGATCTTATTGAGCGCCGCCCTGACGTGCGCGCGGCAGAAAATCGCTTCCGCGCTGCTTTTTATCAAGTGGAAGTAGCGAAAAAAGCCAAGTTGCCCTCGATTTCCCTCACCGGTGGCGTAGCGCTGCTCGATAACGAATTGCTGGCATTGCAAGAGTCGCTCGACAACCCGGTGTGGGGCCTGACGGGCACAATCCTCGCCCCGCTCTTTACCAATGGTGCGCTGGATGCCCAGATCGAAATCAAGACCCAGCAGCAAAAAGAAAGCACTGTGCTCTATGCCCAAACAATGCTGAACGCGTTGAACGAAGTGGAAGGTGGGCTTTATAACGAGCAAACACTCTCTGATCGTTATGCCCTTGTACAAGCACAAGTCTCCGACCAGCAGCGCATTGTGGATCTGGAGCGCATCCAGGTAAACGTGGGTAACAGCAACCAATACCAGCTTTATCAACAACAAATGAGCCTGGCCAGTAATCAACTGGCTTTATTACGACTGCACAATGAACGGCTGATCCAACGTGTGAATTTACACTTGGCATTGGGCGGTATGTACCCGATGTAAACAGCGGCCTTGAGCTCCATCCCAAGCCGGGGTTTCCCCCGGCTTAATCATGGATACTGCTGATACAAAGGCCAAAGTCCCAACTCTGGACTAGGCTAAGGATTCGATCGCTGCAGTGACACCATCATTAAAGGAGCTTTACGATGTACGCTTGCCGACTCTTCGCCTTGTTCTTTTCCCTCTCGTTGTTTGGTTGCGATAAACAGCCCAACGCAAGCCCCAGCCCGGTCCAGGTCACAGTACAGAAACCAGAGCGGCGCACTGTCGATGTTGAACGGGATTTTATTGGCGAGATCGCAGCAGTAGAGGAAGCGGAGATCCGTTCCAAGGTCAACGGCCGGGTGATATCGGTAGAGTTCCAGGAAGGTAGCACGGTGACGCAAGGGCAGCCGCTGTTTCGCATCGACAGCGATAGTTTGTTAGCCGCACTCAACGAAGCCAATGCCACCGTGACTACGGCGGAAGCTAACCTGACCAAGATCCTCGCGGACGAAAAGCGCTACACGATCCTGGTCGAGAAAGGCACCATCTCCCGTCAATCCTACGAAGAAGTTATCAATAAAGTAGCGCAAGCCAAAGCCGCGCTCGACACCGCCAAGGCCCAACAGGGGCAGGCACAAGTCATGATGCAAGAGTCAGCAATCCTGTCCCCCTACAATGGCCGCATCGGCCGCGCCCAGGTCAAAATCGGCGAACTGGTCAGCGCTAACCAAACCTTGATGGCAACTGTGTCTACCACCGAAAGTGTGCGGGTGGATTTTGCGTTAAGTGAACGGGACTATCTGGAGCTGGTCCGCCCCCGGCTCGAATCTGACCAGCCGCGCCCGGTAGCCGCCGTCAAATTACTGCTTACAGACGGCAGTCTCTATCCTGAAACCGGGTTGATAACTTTCGCCGACCGGACTATTTCGAGCGATACCGGCACCTTTGCTGTTGCCGCTACCTTCCCGAATCCCTACGAAGTGCTCCGTCCCGGTATGTTTGGACGTATCCGGGTGGTGGTGGCCCAACTGGACAACGCACTTTTTTTACCCGCCCGCGCAATTCAGGAAGTCCTGGATAGAAACTTTGTCAGCGTGGTGGATAGCACTGGCAAGGTAGCGCGCAAGGAAGTCAAGCTGGGTCCACAGTCCAAGGGCTTTGTACAGGTTATCTCCGGCCTGGAGGACAATGAGCAAGTCATCATTGAGGGGCACCACAAAGCGCGGCCCGGAGCGCAAGTCAACGCCGTGTCCATTGATACAGCCACTGCAAGTGAGTCTCCTGCTGCTCCCACGGAGGGTTGATCATGGCGCACTTTTTTATTGACCGGCCAGTCTTTGCGATAGTCCTGTCTTTGTTCATAACGCTGTGCGGCGCCTTGGCAATCAAGGTTTTACCGATTGCCCAGTACCCCCAGATCACCTTGCCCACCATTAACGTTGGCACCCAATATGTGGGAGCCAACGCTGATGCCGTGCTCGAAAGTGTTGCGCAAGTCATTGAAGATAAGGTCAATGGCGTGGAAGGCATGCTCTATATGGATTCGCAATCCAATGGCAGTGGGCTCTACTCACTCAACGTGACTTTCGGGTTGGAGCGCAATGCCGATATGGCAGCGGTGTTGACCCAGAACCGCGCCGCGACCGCAACACCCAGTTTGCCCAGTGAAGTGAACCAGAGCGGCGTAACCATCCGTAAACAAACACCGGATGTGCTTATGTATTACGCACTCCATTCCCCCAAGGGTACCTATGACCAACTGTTTTTGAAAAACTACGGCAGCATTTACATTACCGATGTGCTCAAGCGCGTTGTGGGGGTCGGCAATGTCAATGAATACGGGGCCGATTTTGGTATGCGTATTTGGCTCAACCCGCCGCAAATGTCCCAACATGGCGTGACAGCCAACGATATCAGCCAAGCACTGAAAGAACAGAATATGCAGGTACCCGCGGGTACCTTCGGACAATATCCCGCCCCACCCACCCAAAGCTCGCAGTACTCAATTCTGGTCCAGGGACGTTTGGTACAGCCGGAGCAATTTTGCCAGATAGTGCTGAAAAGCAACGGCAAGGGTGGTTTTGTACGCATAGCAGATGTGGCCCGCTGCGAGATGACCGCCAGGGATTTTCTCTACTTTGGCTCATTCAAAGGTAATCCCGCCGCTATCTATGCTATCAACCTGACACCCGATGCCAATGCGCTCGATGTAGCCGAACAGATCCAGCTCGAAATTGAACGGGTAAGGGGCGAATTCCCGCCCGATCTGGAACTGGACATAGTGACCGACAACACCGTCTTTGTAACAGAATCCATGCGCGAGGTGCTCAAAACCCTGGCCGAGGCGATGTTGCTGGTATTGATTGTGGTCACCCTGTTCCTGCAAAGCTGGCGTGCCACTCTCATTCCCATGCTCGCTGTGCCAGTCAGCTTGATCGGTACTCTGGCGATGTTTGTCGCCCTGGGCTTTTCCATCAACACCCTCACCTTATTTGCGCTGGTGCTGGCTATCGGGATAGTAGTGGACGATGCGATAGTGGTGGTGGAAGCCGTTGAACATCATATGCAAGACGGCAAAATGAGCGCGCGCGATGCCACCATCCAGGCTATGCACGAAGTGTCCGGCCCGGTGATTGCCATAGCACTGGTGCTCTGTGCGGTATTTGTACCGGTGGCGCTATTAGGGGGTATCTCCGGGGTAATGTTCCGCCAGTTTGGCCTTACGGTGGCGGTGTCTGTACTGATTTCGGCATTTGTAGCGCTGACCCTCACGCCAGCACTTTGCTCCATGCTATTGCGCCATAAAGACCCCGATAATCACGGACTTATCCAACGCTTTTTTGATGGCTTTAATCGTCAGTTTGCGGCCATCACCAAACGCTACGGGCGCTGGGTGTCCATCTGTATCCGCCGCAGCCTGGTGATGGTCCTTACGTTAATAGTGTTGGTGTTTACTATTGGCGGCCTGTTCAAGCAAGTACCGACGACATTTGTACCTGAAGAGGATTTGGGTTACTTCCTCGCCGCCGTTTCATTGCCAGAAGCAGCTACCCTGGCCCGCACCCAGGCAACGATGCAACGCGTGGAAGCGCTTGCGCTACAAATTCCCGGGGTAGAAAAAACTATCGGGATATCCGGTGTTAACTTGCTGGTAGGCGCCCCACAATCCAATACCGGTTTACTAGTCGTACGCTTGAAAGATTGGGCGGAGCGAACCACCCCCGAAACCTCCCTGAAAAACATCATTGGTAGTTTTCACCAGCAAGTACAAAGCATCGCTGAAGCGCAAGTCCTGCCCTTTAACCCGCCCCCGATTCCGGGATTATCGTCGACCGGTGGATTTACCATGATGATCCAGGACAAGGCCGGTAAAGGCACCAAAGCCCTGCAAGAAGTGGCCGATAATTTTGTTACCGCCGCGCGTGCCCGTCCGGAGCTAGGGTCGGTGTTTTCCAAGCTGCAGACCACTACACCGGCGATCCGTATCCATGTAGACCGGGAGAAAGCCAAAAAACTGGGCGTGCCCTTGTCAGAGGTGTTTTCCACTTTGCAAACTATGTTGGGCGGCTTGCAAGTGAATGATTTTTCCCGCTTCGGCCGTACCTATAAAGTCACCATGCAAGCCGAAAGTGAATTTCGCGATTACATAGGTGCGTTGGGACTGTTATTTGTGCGCAGTGACCAAGGGCATATGGTGCCGCTCTCCACCCTGGTCAGCACCGAGAAAACCGGCGCTCCCACCATACTCAAACGTTTCAACGGTTATTCCGCCGCTGAAATCGGCGGCAACCCCGCCGCAGGTTACGCCTCGGGCGAAGCATTGGCGGCGCTAACTGCTGTGGCTACGGAGCATTTACCCGAAGGCTATGGCTATGAGTGGTCCGGGCTATCTCGTCAAGAGCAGGAGAGCGCTGGGCAAACCGGCCCAATACTGGCGCTGGCTTTATTAGTGGTATTCCTTTTCCTCGCCGCGCTCTATGAAAGTTGGGCAGTACCCTTTGCAGTTTTGCTGTCGCTCCCGTTTGGAATATTCGGCGCTATGTTTGCACTGTGGATCACCGGTGCATCCGGTTCTGTATACACCCAGATCGGGTTGATACTAGTCATCGGTCTCGCGGCGAAAAATGCGATCCTTATTGTTGAATTCGCCAAAATGAAATATGAACAAGGTAAATCGCTGCGCGAAGCAGCCCTCGAAGCCGCCGAGCTGCGGCTGCGGCCAATCCTGATGACTTCCTTTGCGTTTATCCTCGGCGTAGTGCCATTGGTACTGGCCTCCGGTGCGGGTGCCGGATCCCGGGTCACACTTGGGTTGTCCGTATTTGGAGGTATGTTAGCCGCAACCCTATTGGCGAT
>JAJQJO010000130.1 GCA_021323495.1 Cellvibrio sp.
TCATGGAATTGGGGACTTCGGCCAAAATGCTGTCGATTGTTCCATTAATGAATGGCGGTGGTCTGTTTGAGACAGGCGCTGGCGGCTCTGCTCCCAAGCACGTGCAACAATTTGTAGAAGAAGGTCACCTGCGTTGGGATTCACTTGGGGAATTTCTGGCGCTGGCGGAGTCTTTGGATCATTTTGGCAACGTCACCCACAGCGCGGAAGCGAAAGTATTTGCCAAAACCCTGGATCAAGCTAACGGTAAATTTCTGGATGAGAATAAGTCGCCGGGCCGTGCTGCCGGGGAATTGGACAACCGTGGCAGTCATTTCTATCTGGCGCTCTACTGGGCACAAGCGCTAGCTGCACAGACAGAAGATGCAGCTTTGCAAACGCAATTTGCACCGGTAGCTAAAGCGTTGATCGAAAACGAAACCAGGATAGTTGGCGAGCTTAAGGCCGCATCAGGCAAGCCGGTCGATCTGGGTGGTTATTACCGTCCAGATTTCACTAAGGCTTCAGCTGCGTTGCGTCCAAGTGCTACTTTCAATGCAATATTAGCAAACCTGAACTAGCATCCGGACTCTTGGAAACGCCAAAAGCCCCCCGTAGAGATACGGGGGGCTTTTTATTAGGAAAATAATCTCGATCTGAGCTAGGCGGGAACCGCGCTCGTTCGGCTCATCTGTTCCTGCTGCATGTTTGTCTCATTGGCCGGAGCAGTGATATTGACTGCATGCAGCCCCTTATCACCTTTGGTAACTTCAAAAGTCACCTGTTGGCCAGCTTTGAGGGTTTTGTAACCCTCCATAGTGATGGCGGAATAGTGTGCAAACAGGTCTTCACCACCTTCATCCGCAAGGATGAAACCATAACCTTTTGCATTGTTGAACCATTTGACTGTGCCAGTTGGCATGATTGGAGTCCTTCTGCCCAAGTGATGCCCTTGAAAAACATCACTATCGTTATTATTGTCCCAAGTACAGCAATTGCTCGGGGTTGGACGAGACATCTATTTTGTAACGCTGGTTGCATCTGGAGTCTTGATGCTTTTATTTGAACTAAATGCCGCATTTGTGTGCAGTTGCGCTCTTTTTTTATCCAACAATTGACCCAAAGTCAAGCATTTGTGCGTATTAAGGTTCATTAGGGCTTGTTATGCCAATGGGTTACAATACAGTCTGACAACTAATCATTTTTATTTTGTACTGAATCTCTATGGGCAATCTCCAAAACCTTCAACTAACCTTAGCTAAAGACGACGACAATTCTGCGGATGAATCGGATGGTGGCCTTGCAGTCCTAACGTCTAAGCCAAAGCTGAAACGGCCTCCGATGTATAAGGTGATGCTGTTGAATGATGACTACACACCGATGGATTTTGTGGTGGAAATACTGGAAGTTTTTTTTTCCATGTCGCGCGAGAAAGCTACCCATGTAATGTTAACGGTACATGTTCACGGTAAAGCGGTTTGCGGCATCTATACTCGTGATATAGCTGAAACTAAAGCGGCGCAAGTGAATCAATATGCAAGAGAGAATCAACATCCACTGTTGTGTGAAATAGAAGCAGTTGAAGATAGTGAGCAATAGCAAGTGTGGTGATGAGTGGTTTTTATTTTTGTTGGTTAGAAGAGGGTAAGCGCGATGTTAAGTAAAGATCTTGAAGTGACCTTAAATCTTGCTTTCAAAGGTGCGCGTTCCAAGCGACACGAATTTATGACGGTTGAGCACTTGTTGCTAGCGCTTATTGACAATGATTCGGCAGCCAACGTACTGCGTGCTTGTGGTGCTGATTTAATGAATTTGCGCAAAGAACTGATTGAGTTTGTCGACTCCACAACCCCGCTTATTCCTGAAAACGACTCCGAGCGTGAAACCCAGCCAACCTTGGGCTTTCAGCGTGTGTTACAACGCGCTGTATTTCATGTGCAGTCGTCGGGTAAGCAGGAAGTTACAGGTGCGAACGTTCTGGTTGCCATTTTTAGTGAGCAAGAAAGTCAGGCCGTTTATTACCTGAAACAGCAAAGTATCGCCCGTATTGATGTGGTCAATTACATCACCCACGGCATCCATAAAGTTTCCGGTCACACTGACCACTCTCATGATCATCACTCACCGCAAGAAAGTCAGGATGAGGACGCATCAACCGGTGAATCGGCGTCACAGAGTCCTTTGGAAAATTTCGCGGCAAACCTGAATGAAGCTGCTATGCAAGGGCGGATCGATCCTTTGGTGGGACGCGAATTTGAAGTGGAGCGTGTGTGTCAGATATTGTCGCGTCGCCGCAAAAATAATCCATTGCTGGTAGGCGAATCCGGAGTTGGTAAAACGGCTATTGCAGAGGGGCTTGCCAAGCGTATCGTCGATGGCGACGTACCTGAAACTTTGGCTGATAGTGTGGTTTACTCTTTGGATATGGGCGCGCTGTTGGCAGGTACTAAATATCGCGGGGATTTTGAAAAACGATTCAAAAGTTTACTTAACGAATTGAAAAAACAAAAAAATTCCATTTTGTTTATCGATGAAATCCACACCATTATTGGAGCCGGTGCGGCATCTGGCGGTGTTATGGATGCGTCCAATTTGTTAAAACCGTTGTTATCATCCGGTGAAATTCGCTGTATGGGTTCAACAACTTATCAGGAATACCGTGGGATTTTTGATAAAGATCGCGCTCTTTCGCGTCGCTTTCAAAAAGTAGATGTGAATGAGCCCACCGTGGATGAAACTTATCAAATCCTTAAAGGGCTCAAGAGCCGTTTTGAAAAGCATCATAATTTGCGTTACACCGATGCGGCCTTGCGGGCAGCTGCAGAATTGGCGGAGCGCTATATCAATGATCGCTTCCTGCCTGATAAAGCGATCGATGTGATTGATGAGGCGGGTGCCTATCAACAATTGCAAACCGCCAGTAAACGTAAGAAAACAATCGGTGTAACCGACGTGGAAAACGTGGTTGCGAAAATTGCGCGCATTCCGCCAAAAAGTGTTTCTTCATCTGATAAGGAGCAATTGCGCAAACTGGACCAGAATCTGAAGATGACAGTGTTTGGCCAGGAAGAGGCCATTGATACTCTTGCTACTGCGATCAAATTGTCCCGCGCCGGGCTGGGCGCTGCAGAGAAACCTATAGGTTCGTTCCTGTTTGCCGGGCCAACGGGTGTCGGTAAAACAGAAGTTAGTCGACAACTTGCCAAGTGCATGGGGATGGAATTAGTGCGTTTCGATATGTCTGAATATATGGAGCGACATACCGTATCGCGTTTAATTGGTGCTCCGCCAGGTTACGTAGGTTTTGACCAGGGTGGATTGCTTACCGATGCCATTACCAAGCAGCCTCACTGTGTGTTGTTATTGGATGAAATTGAAAAAGCACATCCCGAAGTATTCAATTTACTGCTGCAAGTTATGGATCACGGCAGCTTGACGGATAATAACGGCCGCAAAGCTGATTTCCGCAATGTGATCCTGATTATGACTACCAATGCTGGGGCGGAGGTGATGAGCCGTGCATCGATTGGCTTTACCCATCAGGATCACGCCACTGATGGGATGGAAGCAATCAAGAAAATGTTCACGCCAGAGTTCCGCAACCGTTTGGATGCGATCGTTCAATTCGCTTCGCTGACACTCACCACCATCAAAACTGTGGTTGATAAATTCCTGATGGAACTTCAAACCCAATTGGACGATAAGCATGTCACTTTGGAGATTAGTGATGAGGCACGTGAGTGGCTTGCGATTCATGGTTACGATGTAAAAATGGGCGCAAGACCAATGGCACGTCTGATTCAGGATAAGCTAAAAAAACCATTGGCTGAAGAGATCCTCTTTGGCTCACTTTCTCACGGCGGTGGCACAGTTGACGTAGATGTTGATGCGATCGAGGATAAATTGGTTATCGACGTCAAGGCAAAACACGCGCAACCTGCATAAACGATTAACCGATCAATCAGCCGAAAAACAAAAAGCCGCACTTATGCGGCTTTTTTATGTGAAGCGTTAACAGTGTAAATTAACGTGCACGATAGGTAATGCGGCCTTTGGTCAGGTCATAGGGAGTCATCTCAACCTTGACCTTGTCACCCGTCAGAATGCGGATGTAATTTTTGCGCATCTTGCCGGAGATGTGAGCAATCACCACATGTCCATTTTCCAGTTTTACGCGAAAGGTGGTATTAGGCAGTGTATCAACCACTTCGCCATCAAATTCAATGCAATCGTCTTTTGCCATGCGGCAGTTTCCTCAGGTTTTTCAAGGGTTTTATCCATCGCAACCAAGCGATAGGAGGGGGTAAAAAAATAGGCGTGAATTGTGCCTTAATTAACCAGCGGCGCCAAGGGGAAAGCGGATAAAAGCGGGTATAACAACAATTTATCGTTCTGATTCGCTGCAAATCTGTGCAAGCCGGAGCCAGGTTCTTCAGTTCAGGCGCATCCAGCGCCGATTAATTAACAGCTCCAGTGGGCGATACTGGATCTTATAGTTCATTTTTTCGCATTCCTTAATCCAATAGCCGAGGTATAGATAATCCAATCCAAGGCTTTTGGCTTTTTCGATTTGAGCAAGTATGGCGAACTTGCCCAAACTACGGTTTTCTTCACCGGCATCATAAAAAGTGTAAACCGCTGACAAGCCGTCGCCCAGCTGGTCACATACTGAGACACCAATCAAGCGCCCATCCAGGCGAAATTCTATGTACTGGGTGATCCCCCATTCGCTAGTGAGAAAAGCTTTGTATTGATCTTCAGATGGAGGGTACATATCCCCATCCTGATGTCGACTTTCTATATAACGTGAGTAAAGTTCGTAGTGCTCAAGTGTGTTAATGTTTCGGCTGATCTGCAGCGATAAGTCTTGATTGTGCGATAAGCAGCGGCGTTGACTGCGATTAGGTTTGAATAGTTTTACCGGAATCCTGCAGGACACGCAGGCTTGGCAGCGCAAGCATTGCGGGCGATACAAATGAGCGCCACTGCGCCGGAAACCTAATTGCGATAATTGGGTGTAGAGCGCTGGATCTATATTGGCTTCGGGGTCGACAAAGACTGTTGTCGCCTCCTGGCCTTCGAGATAGCTGCAAGGATGAGGTTGGGTTGCAAAAAGTTTAAGGGTGGAGAGGTCAGACATGATTGCCTCGCGCAAATCCGGTTATTCCCAAGCCATGGTGTTCAGGTTTGACCAAGGCAAAGAATAGATATCAGGCTCATGGGCAAAGTTTACCAGCATTCTCTGGAATTCTTCACGCGGGATTTCAATCGCCCCCAGACTAAATAAGTGGTCATTAGCCACCTGGCAATCGATTAATTGGAAGTCCCATGTTCCTAGTTGCCGAACCAGATGGGCAAACCCCACTTTGGAGGCATTGTCGGCCCGGCTGAACATGGATTCGCCAAAAAATATGCGACCCAAGGCTATGCCGTAAAGTCCCCCAACCAATTTGTCATCGCACCAGACCTCTACTGAATGAGCAAAACCGCGTTCGTGCAGTTCGCAATAAGCGGCAATAATTTCATCACTAATCCAGGTTCCGTCCGTATAAGCCCTTGGTGCGGCACACTCGGCCATGACTGCCTGAAAGCAGTTATCAAAGGTCACTCGGTAAATACCTCGGCGCAGGGTTTTGTGCAGACTTTTAGATATGTGCAGTTGATCAGGGTAGACCACGGTACGGGGGTTGGGGCTCCACCACAAAATGGGATCGCCCGGATTAAACCAGGGAAATATTCCCCGATAGTAGGCCGCGAGAATTCGCTCGGGCGATAAATCCCCTCCAGCGGCAAGCAAACCTTCAGGTTCAGTCATCGCGTTGGATAGACAGGGAAATTCATGGTTGTAGGGGCTGAGCCAGGGGATTGAAATCATGGAATCCAGATCGATACGTTATAGATAGTCAGAAACGAAGTTGTGTGCGGCGATAGTGCGATTTAACTTCAGTTTTAGTGCAATACTAAATTACTTGGCGCGTTTTTTGAGTGTAAAAGTGTAGCGAGAAATCAGTCAATAATTTGTTATTCCCTTTAATGCTTGAGAAATTTAGGGCTATGCTTAGGAGTATCAGTTAATAGTGAATTTTTCATAGCTTGTTATTGCCAAAATCGTTTACTGTTTTAACGGTCTGTTGTTTGCCGCTTCAGTCGCTAACCCGAGGTAGATTATGAGTATTTTTAGCCATTACCGCGAGCGTTTTGAAACTACCCAGCAGGAAGAACTGACGATTAAGGAATATCTTGAACTTTGTAAAAAAGATCCCAGCGTCTACGCTTCTGCCGCCGAGCGTATGCTCATGGCGATCGGTGAGCCAGAGATGGTTGATACTTCACAAGATGCCCGTCTCAGCCGGATTTTTTCTAACAAAATTATGAAGCGCTATAAAGTTTTTAATGAATTTTATGGTATGGAAGAGTGCATACAGCAAATAGTGTCGTTTTTCAAACACGCGGCTCAAGGTCTGGAGGAAAAGAAACAAATTCTATATTTGCTTGGCCCGGTGGGCGGTGGTAAGTCCTCACTTGCCGAAATGCTTAAATCCCTAATGGAAAAAATGCCTATTTATTGTATTAAAGGATCACCCGTTTTTGAATCTCCTTTGGGATTGTTCAACCCTGATGAAGATGGAAAAATTCTCGAGGAAGATTACGGTATACCGCGCCGTTATATTAAAACTATCATGTCACCTTGGGCTGCCAAACGCCTACACGAATTCCATGGTGATATTACCCAGTTCAAAGTAGTAAAAATGTATCCGTCAATTCTTAACCAGATTGCGATTACCAAAACTGAACCGGGCGATGAAAACAACCAGGATATCTCCTCCCTGGTGGGTAAGGTAGATATTCGTCAGTTGGAAGAGTTTCCCCAAAACGATCCCGACGCCTACAGTTTCAGCGGCGGTTTGTGCCGTGCCAACCAAGGCCTGATGGAATTTGTGGAGATGTTCAAGGCTCCCATCAAGGTCCTGCATCCTCTGTTGACGGCAACCCAGGAAGGTAATTTCAATAGTACCGAAGGATTGGGTGCAATCCCATTTGATGGCATCATCCTCGCGCACTCCAATGAATCAGAGTGGCAAAATTTCCGCAATAACAAAAACAATGAAGCATTTATTGACCGTGTTTATATTGTCAAAGTGCCTTATTGTTTACGTGTTGCCGAAGAGATGAAAATCTACGAAAAATTGCTGCAAAATTCATCGCTCTCCAAGGCCCCCTGTGCGCCGGATACCTTGCGTATGCTTGCCCAATTTTCGGTGTTATCGCGCATTAAAGAACCGGAAAATTCCAACATTTTCTCCAAAATGCGTGTCTATGATGGCGAAAACCTTAAAGACACAGATCCGCGTGCAAAATCTTTGCAGGAATATCGGGATGCTGCCGGTGTGGATGAAGGTATGAATGGGTTGTCTACCCGTTTTGCATTTAAAATATTGTCCAAGGTATTTAATTTTGATCCCACCGAGATTGCAGCTAACCCTGTGCATTTGATGTATGTACTGGAGCAGCAAATCGAGCAGGAACAGTTCCCCAAAGAGGTGCAAGACAAGTATCTTAATGCGTTAAAAGAATTCATTTCGCCCAAATATGTCGATTTTATCGGCAAGGAAATCCAGACCGCATATCTGGAATCCTACGCTGAGTATGGACAAAATATTTTCGACCGCTACGTTACCTATGCGGATTTCTGGATTCAGGATCAGGAATATCGTGATCCTGAAACGGGCGAAATCCTTAACCGTTCATCGCTCAATGATGAGCTCGAAAAAATCGAGAAACCAGCTGGAATCAGCAATCCGAAAGATTTTCGCAATGAAATTGTCAATTTTGTATTGCGTGCCAAAGCAAACAACGCTGGTAAAAATCCGGATTGGCGGAGTTATGAGAAATTGCGCATTGTTATTGAGAAGAAAATGTTCTCCAATACCGAAGACTTATTGCCGGTTATTTCATTTAATGCCAAAGCTTCGGTGCAAGATAAAAAGAAACATCACGATTTTGTGCAGCGTATGGTGGAGCGCGGTTACACTGAAAAACAAGTGCGGTTGTTGTCTGAATGGTACCTGAGGGTCAGAAAGTCGCAGTAATTTTTTGTGGCGTTTTTCTTATGGTTTTCTCTTGCGCGGCTCTCTTGCGTTGCCAAACGTTAAGGTTGAAGTATGAGTTATATTATTGATCGACGTCTCAATGCCAAAAACAAAAGCGCCGTAAATCGCCAACGCTTTCTGCGACGCTATCGCCACCAGATCCAAAAAGCGGTCTCTGATGCAGTAAGCGAAAGGTCAATTACCGATATCGACAAGGGAGGCAAGATCAGTATTCCGGCGCGCGATATTAGTGAGCCGACTATTTATCACGGCCAAGGTGGTTACAACACCCGGGTATTACCCGGCAATAAACATTTTTCCGAAGGCGATAAAATTGCCCGACCAGAAGGCGGTAGCGGACAGGGCAGTGGTGGCAATGCCAGCGATTCCGGCGAAGGTATGGATGATTTTTCATTTACACTTTCACAGGAAGAATTTTTGGATTTTATGTTTGATGGTTTGGAATTGCCTAATCTTATCAAGCGACAATTGTCCGGTTTGGAAGAGTTCAAAACTGTACGAGCAGGTATCGCCAATGAAGGGCAACCGGGGCGCATCAATATTGTCCGTTCGCTCCGCTCCGCCAATATGCGTCGCATCGCACTGGCTTCTGGCAAGCGTCGCCAGTTGGAAGAGCTACAAAGGGAGCTGTTAGTCTTGGAGTCGGCCTCTGAGGAACTGCGTGATACAAAGCGTCTGGAGCAGTTGCGTGATGCTGTTGCAAAATTGGAAAAAGCCATTAGCCGTATTCCCTGGTTGGATACATTTGACCTTAAATATAATCTGCATATCAAGCAGCCTATTCCGCGTTCCAAAGCTGTCATGTTCTGCATTATGGATGTATCCGGGTCTATGGACCAGGCAACCAAAGATATTGCCAAACGTTTTTTCATCCTGCTGTATTTGTTTTTACAGCGGAATTATGAAAAAACGGAAATCGTTTTTATTCGCCACCACACCAGTGCCAAAGAAGTGGATGAGGATGAGTTTTTCCATTCGCGTGAAACGGGCGGCACGGTTGTGTCGAGTGCTTTACGCCTGATGGATGAGATTATTCAGGATCGCTACTCACCAGAGCAGTGGAATATCTATGGTGCGCAGGCATCAGACGGCGATAACTGGGGTGAGGACTCGGATGTATGCCGCGATATTTTGATTGATAATCTCCTGCCTAATCAACACATCCGCGAAGTAAGTGATATTTACCCCGTGTTTCGTGAACTCTTTCATAAGAAGGTTGCATGAACAAACCACTGTTTGTCACATCCGAATGGAATTTTGATCTGATTCGGGAGTGCGACCAGATTCTCGGTGAAATCGCCAGAGAATTTGGTCTGGATACTTACCCCAACCAAATCGAAGTAATTAGCTCGGAACAAATGATGGATGCCTATTCATCCGTGGGAATGCCTATTGGTTACAGTCACTGGTCCTATGGTAAACAATTGCTTAGTACCGAACATTCTTATAAGCGTGGGCAAATGGGGTTGGCCTATGAGATTGTGATCAATTCAAACCCGTGCATTGCGTACTTAATGGAAGAAAATACCATGACGATGCAGGCGCTGGTAATCGCCCATGCCTGCTACGGACACAATTCTTTTTTTAAAGGTAATTATCTATTTCGTACCTGGACGGATGCGAGTTCTATTATCGATTATTTGGTATTTGCTAAAAATTACATCAGCAAATGTGAGGAGCGTTACGGTATCGCGGCAGTGGAAGATATTCTCGATTCGTGTCACGCCTTGATGAACTACGGTGTGGATCGCTATAAGCGGCCCTATCCAATTTCCGCACATGAGGAAGAGCGCCGCCAAAGCGAGCGCGAAGAGTATTTGCGCAAGCATGTAAATGATTTGTGGCGCACCATTCCGAAAGCAGCAGCAGGTGACGCCCAAAAAAATGCACCGCGCTTTCCCGCTGAGCCACAGGAAAATATTCTCTATTTCCTGGAAAAAAATTCTCCTTTGCTAGAGCCCTGGCAGCGGGAAGTAATCCGCATAGTGCGTAAGATAGCCCAGTATTTTTATCCGCAACGCCAAACCCAGGTGATGAATGAGGGTTGGGCTACGTTCTGGCACTACACTCTGTTAAATGAGTTGCACGCACGTGGTTATGTTAGCGATGGTTTTATGCTGGAATTCTTGCAATCGCACACTAGCGTGGTGGCACAGCCAGCGTACGACAGCCCCTATTTTAGCGGTATAAATCCTTATACATTGGGTTTTGCAATGATGAGCGATATCCGCCGTATTTGCGAAAATCCTACCGCGGAGGACCGAGTCTGGTTCCCGGAAATTGCTGGGTCCAACTGGAAGGAAACCATGCAGTTTGCAATGAAAAATTTTAAAGATGAAAGTTTTATCTTACAATTTTTATCGCCCAAAGTAATGCGTGACTTGAAATTATTCAGCATAGTCGATGATGATCAGCAAGATAAAATTAATGTCGATTCAATTCATAACGAAACTGGTTTTAAGCGATTGCGTGAAACTTTGGCCGGGCAATATAATCTGGGTAATCGCGAGCCTAACATTCAGGTTTATAACGTGGAAGTACGTGGCGATAGGTCGTTGACTTTGCATCACTACATGCACAACCGCCGTCCGTTGGGAGACTCAACCCATGAGGTCTTAAAGCACTTACACAGACTTTGGGGTTTCGATGTGCACCTGCATTCTGTTGATGGCAGCGAGATCAAACAGAGTTATCACTGCATACAAAATAAAACAAATTAATTTCTTATTTGCCCTCGGTCGTTCATTTTTATTGCTTCCTTTCTTACGCTTCACTCGACAGGTAAAAATCCGACCGCCAAAATGCGGTCGGATTAATTCCGCTTTCCATTTTTCGTTGATTGTATAATTGCACAACAAATGCGCGGTTATTCGGGTTTGAATATGCAGATAGAAGTGATAGAAGATAAAAATCACTATAGTGTATTTCCCGGATTTTTATCCTGTGGGTTGATGGCAGCTTTACCGTTAAATAAATAATCAGGTAAAAGTGCTGGTAGCAGAAGACTGGTTCTGCAGCGTGCGTCTATCTGGTCAGTTCATACACACACATATTTACCGCTGAGGCTAAATTAAGCGATTCGATCGCACCGCAACCGTGAATGGTGAATGGCTGTGCATTCATGGTTTGCAGATTTTCACGCGGTACACCGCGCGCTTCGTTGCCAAACACATAACAATTGAAATTTTTAAAACTGCTATCGCTCAGTGCTTTGCCATTCATATCTAAAGTGGCGATAGAGTTAAAACGAGCGCTGAGTGATTCCAGAGGTACATCCAGTTCCATAGGCACATGAAAAATCGCGCCCATACTGGAGCGTACTACTTTGGGGTTGTAGGGATCAACCGAGCCGGGGCTGAGCAGACAGCGGAAGTTGCCGAACCAGGCGAGGCTACGCAGGATGGTGCCCAAATTGCCAGGATCCTGTACTTCATGCAGATAAATCGCGCGTTCATTATGCTTGGTGGAGTTGCTGCTGGACAATATTGGCGCTACTGCAATAATCCCCTGCGGAGTTTTGGTATCTGATAATTGCGCCATGTGTTTTTCGCTGACCAGATTTTTTTTGAAGCGGCTGGTGAAGTTCTGGTAAGCCTCTGTGACAAATAATTCGCACTCTTGCAACGCGATATTTTGATTTGCGGCTTTTTCCAGTTCCAGGATCAGGTGTTCACCCTCTACTAAAAAATGGCCAAATTCAGCGCGGTATTTTTTTTGGTGAAGTTTTTTTATATCGTCGAGTTTCATAACAGTTAGCTAGTCTCTGCGGTTTCAGCGAACCTGTGGATGGTAATTGTACCACCAGGCGCAATGGCAAAACAAAAGCCAGGAAGATACGAATAATGAGCGCAGAACTAGCAGAGTTATAGCGGCGGGATAAAATCCAGTGGGAACTACGACATGGGTTCCCACTGGCAAGTTTTGATTATTTCGCGGTTATGACAACATCATCCACAAACAAATCAATGCCTCCGGCGGGGCCTTCAGCGTAAATAATAAAATCATTGACTACACAATCTGCAGGAATTTCCAGGTCGCCGGTCAATGTGCTCCAGGTGCCTTCGGTTACCGCTGCGGTATTAGCAACCCAACTATAAGTTGTATCGCTGCCGCAGGTGAGTTTGCGGGTGATATTCACAGGCGCGGTGGCAGCTCCCTGAATGGTGACCGCCATACTGACCGAATAGGTTTCGCCAGCGGTGATCAGTGGTTTCAAATTATTGTAAACCGCTGGGCCATTGCCGCTGCGATTACTTAATTTCAAACTATAGCTGCCGGATTGGGCAATGTCAGTTGTTGCTGTAACAGTGCCAGCCCATGATGACCAACCATTCGTATTGCCCAACTCAAAATCACCGTTGCCCACCAGATTAGCGGTAACTATTTCGCGCACCGATACATCATCCAGATAAATATCGATTCCACCGGCCGGGCCTTCGGCGTAAATCAGCAAATCGGTTAATTCACATTGCGGCACATCTAACTGGCCAGATAATTCAACCCAACCCAAGGCGTTGACCGTTACCGGGCTTACTAACCAGCTGTAGGAATCAGTACCGGCGCAACCGATTTTGCTGGTGATATTTACATTGGCCGAATCGGCGCCTGCGATACTCGCCCAGAGCTTCACTACGTATTTTCCGCCAGGCTTTACCAGCGATTGTAAACTGTAAGCTGCCGGGCCATTACCGCTGCGATTACCGAGTTTTAGCGCATAGACACCATTGTGCGGATGTAGAGTGTCGGCAGTAATAGTACCGTCCCAACTAAACCAACCGCTGGTATTCCCGTTTTCAAAATTACCGTTGCCGACCAGATTGGGGCCAAAGCCCACATCTGCTTCGGGGGCATGGAATTTCACTGAGTCGAGATTGGCAACGCCGTAGGCATTATTAAATTTAATGTAAACATCATGTTCGCCGCTGACGGCGGGCCAGGGGATGGTTAGCGTTTTTGTCGTACTCCAGCCACCGCTGGGCTCTAGATTATGTTCAGCCAAGGGTGCCGCATCCAAACTGTCCAGATGGAAAGAGATGGAGCCTACGTCGGTATTACCTTTAAGCCAGGAAAAGCTGAGCTGGTCCCAGCCAGTTTGAAAGTTAACTTTTTTGAAGGCGATCCAATCACCGTCGTCGGTATAGGACACTACATCGCCCGAAGCGATAATACCGTTGCCGTCA
>JAJQJO010000131.1 GCA_021323495.1 Cellvibrio sp.
GGTTTACCTCTATTTGCCGCCGTAATGCGCGCTACGATTGCATCCGCCACAGCACCTTGCTGATGTTGCACATAAGCGTCTTGAATAAATCGCACTCCTTCCAACAGCGTAAACGGGCCGTAAGAGCGGGAGTCGGCAGCTAGTGCTCCTATGGTGGTTGCTGCTACTACAGAAGTCCGCGCCGCCCCCGCTAAAGCGCCAATCTGGTTGCACCAGATACGCGGATCAGGCCAACTCAGGCAGCCATAAATGGCTTCAACCCAATCTGCGAGGGGCTTATCAACTAGTTTTCCCGTGGCATTGAGAATAAGAAGCTGGAAATAGGTTTTCTCTCCTACCAGTTCTTCAAGGATTGAATAACCATGACTGAAAACCCCCTTGCCTGGAAACCAGCCCCCAGTACTGCTAACGATTTTTCCACGGCGTTGATCCAGATATTCGATCGCTGTGCTATCGCTATGAGTTACACCGGCAACCAGTGCGGTCTTATCGTTCAATGACATAATTTTCGTCGCTAACAAAAGGCATTGCAGTAATAGGTTTGTTGGCTAATTCGAGTCCATGTGCAACCAAACCCGGGGAGCCAAGCAATTGAAATAAACTTCCCCCCGCGCGCGGCTGAAACCCGAGGTCCGCAAATACAGCGGCAGCGATACCGGTCGTGAACCAACCGATGCCCCTGGGTTCCAGTTGTGCAGCCAGCCGGCATCCCCAATGCAATGCAGGACCCGCGCCTTCGTGCTCCAGTAGACGCAGGGCAATTTTATTAGCTAACAAATTCACTCCGCCATGGTGACGGCCGAAACCGGGCAAGGCAGATCCATCGCTGGTATCTGCGTGCGCCTCGTTATTTTGCTGCGACAGGAACTGGGCAAACTTCAGGGGATCTGTGTTTTGTTGTTTACGTAAAAAGCGCATCGCTTTTTCTACTTCACCGCCGCCCTGAAATTCTCCACCTAATATCGCCGAGGCAATTGGAAGGATGTGGGCGGGATCAGTTTTGCCGACGCCAACATTCATTGCGGCGCGTGTAGCAGGATGGCGCGGACCAGGATTGATCAATGCAATCATCAATGCTTGTAACAATGTTGCATCGGTTTTGGTGGGAAGTTCACCGCGGAACAATAAATAAAACACATCGACAAACGAACGCTTTTCCATGAGCTCAAACAAATCGTAGCCGTGGCACAATGCATGGGTTGCTATGTAAGGATTATCATCACTGGGTTGCTCGCTCCAGATACGTGTTGCAGTACGCTCAACAAAAGGTTCATTGCGACTGCGCACTTGATCATGCTTGTGCTCTGACATACAGATTGCCTCAAAACAACTACAGATTTTTTTTCCTACAACCGGACGTACTTTAGTTAAACTGGTAGGTTATTTCCAACCAGGTGCTACGCGATTCCAAAGGATAATCTCCGGCAATTTCTCCACTGCTTGGCTCGTAGGCATTTTCATCGGCCACATTGCGCAATGTGAGCGAGAGATCGAGCTCCGGTAAGATATTTTTTCGTCTCAGGGTGAGATTTAACAACGTATAGTCATCGATATCTGCACGAGGATCCGACGTTGCACGGTGGCGATCGCCCACCCAATTCAATTGGCCATGCAGAATCCAGTTTGAATGGAACTCCCAGTTGATATCTGTCTTAAACTGCTGACCGGGCGCATCCGGGATACGCGTATCATTAATTTCATCACGTGCATCTTGCTGCGAGTAACTACCGCTTAAATGCAATTGGGTTATGGGCTTCCAATTAATTTCCCACTCGAAGCCATCACCATTTTGGTTGCGAATATTTTGTGCGGTTTTGGTTGTTGCCATATCATCGGGAATAAACTCAATCATATCGCGTGCTTGATAAGAAAATAATGTCAGCGTGCTTTGCAAATCCCGGTTAAACAGATAATTGAAAGACAACTCCAGTGTATCAATTTGCTCTGGTTCCAAATTCGGATTGCCCAGCGCAACAGGATTATTTTTTGCGTGCTGCTCAGTAAAAGAGGGGGCGCGGAAAGCACTGCCATAAAGAAGTTTACTGGTCAGGTTGTCATTATTGGCCCATACCAATGCAATGCGCGGATTGGTTGTTCCACCAAAATCCGAATAATCGTCGTAACGAACACCGGCGGTCAATTGCAGGTCAGATATTATTTGCCACTCATCCTGCACAGATACATAACGAACATTGCGCGAACCGTTTTCCAGGAAAACATATTCGGTGTCGCTGACATCAGTCAATTTGCCCGACACAATCCCTTCCGTCCCATCAATCACACCTGGACCAAAATTTTTATATTCGCGGGCATCCAGCGTTTGTTTTTTTGCACCCACCGCCAAACGCAAGCGATGCGCTTCCCATCCCGAGTAAATCGAAACAAACTCGGCTTGGGCATCGGTTGATTCCTGACCGGGATTACCAATCAATCCATCGGGAAACAACACCATACCGGCCGGCGCAGTAAAATTGAGATTGCCATCACTTCCTATTGGCAACAAAGTACCTGGCGGTAATAAATTGAATTGCGATTGAAGATCGTAATAGAGATAGCTCACCCGCACGCTATTATCCCACTCGCCCTGCCCTTCATTGAGGTGATAGGTAGCATCCACCATCCATAACGTACTATCGTCCTCGCCCGCTACATCAAGTGCCTGGGCTCCACCTGCACCTATACCGGCATCTTCAGAAATCCAGCTCCAGAGGTTAATTTTCATCTGCTCACTATTTAATGCCAGATGAGTATCAAGAAGCTGATATCGCGTCGAAAGTGGACCAGGAGCAAGTGACGCATTGGTTCCCAGAGCAGTATCCAGGGTTGACTGTAAATCTGCATTGACTTGCCTATCACCATCACCATTGCTTTCCTGATAAGCCAGATTAAATGCAATTCCCCAATCCTGTGTTTGGGTAGCCGTTTGCAGCCATACATCTTTGCTATCAAAGGAACCTACGCGCACGCCCATCTCATTATTTGTATCTGCTGATGGGTCTTTGGTGATGACATTAATAACACCGGCATAGGCGTCAGCTCCGTAAATTGCAGAGCCTGGCCCACGTATCACCTCCACCCGCTCAATGCTTGCCACTGGGAAACGAAACAATGACGGTCTGCTCCCCTGTAAGCTGGACTGCACCGGAACGCCATTCATCAACAACAATACTTGCGGGTTAAAGCCGGTATGAATACCGCGAATCGAATAAATCGAATCCAACCGGCTTAGGGAGGAGAGCGAGACATGCAGTCCAGGGACCGTTTCCAGCACATCGTTGAGCGTGCGTGCGCCCATCGCCTGGATTTCGCCGGCCGAAATAACTGTCGCGGTAGCGGGCGCACGGTCAAGCGGCGTGCTGTTGCCCGTGGCAATGGAAATTTCAATTTGGCCCAACTCGGCCAGTGAAAGGTTGTAGAAATCATCAGAGGATCGGGCTCCGGGCTCCGCAGTCACCCCCGAGGCCAGACCAGCTAAAGCCAGGGCCAGCGGAATTGTTTGGTTTCTAATCACTCGCATAATGACAACCTATCTAAAAGGATCGATGTCATTCCGCTGACAAAAACACTCGACTAACGGGTGAGCCAAACCTGACGAATTCCTGACTTGACCTTATGTCCTGAAAGAACTGCTCTAAGTACTTTTCGCACTAAGAAAGGATAAAGATAGTTTAACTTTGCATGAAAGCAAAGACGCTCCGTTAAGTTTACTGAGGCGTCGGTGGATTTTTGTGTGGTGCCAAACGTTGGATGGCAAGCTTAAGGGTGTCACGCCTTACCGGTTTGGTCAGATATTCTTCCGGAGGCTGGCGATTGAAGCGTTTGCGCTCTTCGATCATGGATATAACTATCACCGGGATATCGCATATATCCGGGTCAGCTTTGATTCGCTCGAACAGGATCCAACCATGCTGGTCAGGCAGGAATAAATCCAACGTGATCACCTGTGGCTTGATTGACTGGATCATCCGCCAGCCGCTTTCGGCATCATTCGCAGTGTGTACCTGGTAGCCCTCGGCACGGATGGTGCGCGCCATAATATCGAGGAAGGCTGGGTCATCATCAATCATCACCACTTGTTCGCCACTGGGGGCTATAGCAACCGGCGGTGTTGCCAGTTGCACTTCATCGCCTTCAAGTTTGGGGATCGGTACCGTCATGGGATTAATCGGCAGCGGCAGCTCAACAATAAACCGGGAGCCTACCCCCGGCTCGCTTTCAACCCGGATACTGCCGCCCATCAATTCACACAACTGGCGCGTGATGGACAAGCCCAGGCCGCTACCCTGGAATTTGCGCGTAGTACCGGAATCGGCCTGTTTGAATGGATCAAAAATGGTTGCTTGCTGTTCGGCCGGGATACCAATACCGGTATCCGCAACGCTGATAAAAATTTGTTGCGGTTGATGATAGGCCTTGATCCGCACCTGCCCCCCGGGCGCAAACTTGATGGCATTGCCCAGCAGGTTTATTAAAATATGCAGCAGCTTTTCCGGATCAGCCACCGGCAGGGATGCACCGTCATCTACATCGACTTGCAAACGAATCGCATTTTTTTCGGCCAGCGAAGCAACGGTGCCGAGCGCTTCATCCACCAGGCTCGATAATTTGACCTCGGTTAAATCCAGGTCCATACGCCCCGATTCGATTTTCGCCAGGTCCAGCACACCGTTAATCAGTTTTAACAACCGTTCACTGTTGAGGATCACGCGATTTAAATCTTTCAGGTGATGTTCGTCATCCGCCAGTTTCAATTCTTCGATTACGACCTCGGTATAGCCAATAATCGCCTGCAATGGTGTGCGCAATTCATGGCTCATCAGCGACAGGAATTCGCTCTTCGCCTTGCTCGCGTCCTCTGCTTTGCGCTTGGCGATTGCAAGCCGGTCACGCGCTATTTGTAAATCCTGGGTATGCGCTGCAAGGCGCTGGTTATCGCGGCGTTTAATGGTGTAGGCGATGAATACTGTGATTATTAATAAAGTACCCAATAGCACGAGTCCCCACAGGTAACGCAGGGCTACCTGTTGTGAATCAACCAGCGCATCCAAATCCACTATGGCATTTTTTTGTTTGAGAATGGTCCCTTCCTGGGATTTGATCGTGGTATTTAAAAAGGTGAGGCGTTTTTCGCGGTTATCAATTTCAGCCAGGATGGTGCGCAAATGTGCTTGTTGTTCATCCAGTTCCCTGGTGCGTAACTCCACTTCCTGCAACAATTGCTCGCGCTCTTTCTTACTCGATTCAATTTGCGTTTGCTGGTTTTGCAAAAGATCTTTTTGCTCGGCAATCAAGGCGTCGCTCTTCTGGATATTTTGATTTAACTCGGCCATCTGCCCTTGCAAACGGGCATTCAGTGCCTCCCGGGTTTGGATGGCGGCGATCAATTCGTTAAGCGTTTTTTCACGGCCACTCAATTGTTTTTGCAATGCAACCAGCGAGGCCTGGCCTTCGCGATACAATTTGGCCACATCAATTTCGGTACCGCCATTCAAAATCAATTCCGGCAGCGGGGTTAAACCATGATTGATAATATTGGATTTGTTAACTTCAAAACGGAGGCGATCATTTTCAGTAGTGATCAGGTTGATCATCACCAATTGTTTATTATTGTATTCCTCGGTAACCAGTAATACCGGCTTGCCTTCCAACGCATCGTAAATATCAGCCAGGGTTTTTGCACTCGCACCTTCAACATATACCAGATGATATTTCGCCAGCGCTTCCACGCGGTTAACCTGGTTCACGCGAATAGGCAGATTGCGCAGCTTCACCCTATCGCGCAATACATTCAGCTCTGCCATAAGCGCGGGGTTACTCGCACCGTATACACCTATATCAAAAGAAGCCATCGCCGCCTGGTTAGGCCACTCGATGTTTTTTGCAAAATTATATAAATAAGAAGCAGTCAGTTTTTGTTTGTTAAGGCCTTGCGCCCAAGTGGAATCAGCAGCGGTAATAATCAACACCAGCGTTAAAAACAAATACTTGAGAGACAAACCTTGCACCCACACTTGTCGTAACAACCAGGGACGGTTCGGGAAAGTCGTGTTTGACCGCCAATTATTTTTCGACATCGCAATTAGTCTTATAAGTATCTTTAACCACTGAAGCATAGCCTGTTCATTCCGCTTTTGATAGTTCAGCTGCCAGCCTTATTCCAACTCCTGGACAATAAAAAAGGCGCCCTTAGGCGCCTCATTCAACTAACGTACTTTTTATCGCCAATATTGGCGAGATTACATATAGGCTTTGGCAAACGCCGCTTTGGATTCCTGGATATAACTGCGCACTTTTACCGCGTGGGATTCCCACACTGCGCGGTCAGTATCACTGGTAAAGGGGTTTTGGTCTTTGGCCACCGAGCGATCAAACTTGTCATAAAATGTAATGACTGATGAGGCAATTTGATTAAACCGCTCTTTAAATACTTGCGACTCTTCCATATTGCCCGTCACTTTCATCATAAATTGCACAAATTCGGTATTGGAACTGGAATGGTTTTGGTAGCTCTCCGCTTGCACCATAAAATAATTGTGGATCTCTTGTAATGCCGCATTGCGGGTTGGTTCATCTTTACTGAGCACACGGTTGTAATTTTCCTGCCCACGCCCCATCCCGCCAGCGATCAGCGATTCTTTTAAATGTTTGTCCAGGTCCTTACGGAACCGGTCCACTTCGCGCTGGATATCGATCAGGTCTTTATCCAGGGTGGTGACTGTGGATAATTCTTTTTCTACTTCGATTAAAAAGGTTTCCGTTTTGGAAAAGGTTTTTAAACCATTTTCTTCAGCAAACTTGCGCGATTTGCGATCTATGCCGGCATTATCGTAGGAAGATTTATCAAAAGCCGTGGCCACTATGGTCTTGAAGGGTTCGGCAAAAGCAGCATAGGCGCCCTGGGTCATCACGTTAAGCGTCGCGGTGGCTATATCACCCAAGGGGCGTAACAGCGAATCCATCCGCGCCTTTTGAATTGGCGATGCCACCTGGCGCACATCATTGACCACGCCTTTAAATGTTTGGTAAGCCAGTGGATTGGCCATTTTGCCGCGCTCGGAAGTGGCGAGCACCAGCGTCACACTCGAATAAATACCATTGGCATATTCGAGATACTGGCGCTGCACATCGATTTGTGCGGCATAGTTTTTACCCAGGGTACGCAGTGCATCTGCCTGCACCTGATAATTTTTATCGTCGCGCAGTTTCCCGAGGACTTCGGCGATGACTTTCTGCTGGTTTTTTTGCAGCGCCGTGTCCAGCAGGATTTTTTCCACGCTCAAGTCATCAACCCAGGCCTGGCCATTGGTCACCTCAAAATCCAGACGCAGGAATTTTTTGCCCGGATCATCAATTGAAATACGTTTTGCGTGATATTCAGCCGAGTCATTATTGCCCAGGATCTGTCCCACCTGCACCCAACCGCTATCGGAATTCTGGTTAGGTGCGACCAATACATTCACTTTGTATTGGGTCGCAGGCGATGAGGTTTTAATCCAGAACTCAAGTGTGCCCTGCTCGCTTAAATTGACGCGCGAGCGCACCGATGCTTCGCCCTGCTCAAGTTGGAGTGCACCCGTGCCAGTGCGTGCTTGTTCGGCAATAAATTTTGCCCCGTAGATGAGCGCCCATTTTTTTTGTTCGGTTTCATTTTCGAAACCATTTTTAAAAATGACGGATTTTTGTTGGGCTATTGCCAGCGATGCCATAAAGCTGGCGGTACAAAGTACCAATACTTTTGCGCCTGTTTTCAACATACTTTTCTCGCTGTGCTTAATCATAAACAATGACCATTAACAAAAAATATTATTCAAGCAAGCCGGGGATCCGCGCCTGCAAAAAGCTATCTACCCGGGTTTTACGTGCGCCCAGCACCCGTGGATAAGCCACCAGCTCATCGGGCAGGCGCGTAATAGCATTCAGATATCCATTGCCCCCCCAACGGTTCGCGGCAATCGGGTTGGCGATAGGATCATCCAGCGCAGTCTCTGCGGCAATCATTTTCCAGCCCTGTTCAACCAGACGGTCCACCAGGGCGACAATAAAATAGGCCGCCAGATCATTTTCTTGCAGCACCAATACCTGTCTGGGTGAGTAGCCCAAAAGGTTGAATGCTTTGGCATCCTCTTGCGCGAGCGATTGGGCGATAAGATCAACGTAGGTACTTTCCAGCAGCGCCATATTCACCGGCCGTTTGCCACGGCTTTTTTGCTGGTAGAGCTGATCCAGATATTGGTCCACGCCGCGCATGGAGTTTTCGCCGGTGAAAGCGGGGCGATAGCCACGCTCCTGCAAAAAGTCAGCAAGCCCGCGTTGGATATTTGCATCGCCAAATTCATGCAGATAGGAAAAATAAACGTGTTGTTTATAGCCAGCATAAGGTTGCAAGATCCGGTTGGCCTTGAGGATACCAATTTCATAGGCGTAAAGATCGCTCCTGGTCACCAGGCTATGGCCATGTCCGGCATTCACCAGCAGATGTCCTTTATCGCTGTAGAGCGCTAACCGCGCTTTATCTTTTTGATCCACACCTTTGGTTTTAATTAAAAACATTGCCTGGGGCACTGCCGCAGTAGCCAGATTGCGCACCAGCATTTGCGAGCGCGCCATCGCATCCAAAGCAGTAGAACCCTGCAGACAATGTTCAAACGCGATTACCAATTCACGCGCACTGGCAATACTGCTGCCAGAAGCACCGGAGAAAAAAAATACACTAGCAAGCAACCATTTTTTCAGCACAGTCTTCTCTCATGCAAATATATTGTTGGAAGAAATTTATTCGGCCAACTGTTTTATTCAAACAGCTCATAAAGCTCCAGCGGCAAACCGTCGGGATCCTGAAAAAAAGTAAATCGTTTCGAAGTGTATTCATCAACACGGATTGGCTCTACGGCAATATTGTTGGTTGCCAACCATGCAACAAAGGCGTCAAGGTCGCGCACCACAAATGCCAGATGGCGTAAACCGCAGGCCTCGGGTTGCGAAGGGCGTGCAGGCGGATTGGGGAACGAAAACAATTCCAGCTGGGTGCCATTGGGCAGGGCTAAATCCAGCTTCCATGAGGAGCGCGCCGCGCGATAATGTTCCGCAATAATGCGCAAGCCTAAAATGGTAACGTAAAAGTGTTTGGATTTTTCATAATCCGAACAAATCAAGGCAACATGATGTACGGCTTGCAATACCGGTGAACCTTTATCCATGCTTGACACTCTTAAACAGACCAGGA
>JAJQJO010000132.1 GCA_021323495.1 Cellvibrio sp.
GATCAGGTGGGCCATCCATCAGCACGGCATGGCCACTGCCCGATTCGCCTAAAAATTGCGCACCATCCACCCACTTCACTACTGCTTGCATAATTATACCTGTCGTAAATTTGCGACTAAAAACAGGGCGCTAGGGTAACACAGAGAACTAAAAAACCGAAAATGTCGCAAATTTCAACACTTATGACATAAACAGCGACTTTTTGTAGACAATTCAATTGTCTAGGCTTATAACTGCATCACAAATTTTTAGCTTGTCATGGCATATCTATAGCAGTGTGATGGCCTTGTCGTCATAATAAATTTCATATTTGAATTAGTAATATAAAAAACTATCAACAGGAGCCACACCTTGGTCGCTGTCTCGCTTACACCGCACATTAAGAATGTGGAAGAGTTTTTAATTCATTGTCACCGTCGCCGTTATCCCGCCAAAAGCACCATTATTTACGCGGGCGACAAAAGTGATTCGCTGTACTACATCGTGAAAGGCTCGGTCACTGTGTTGATCGAAGATGATGAAGGCCACGAAATGATTGTTGCCTATCTGAACGATGGCGACTTCTTTGGTGAAATGGGTTTGTTTGACGAAAAAGATTCCCGCAGTGCTTGGGTACGCGCAAAATCGGAATGTGAAGTGGCTGAAATCAGCTATGCCAAATTCCAGGAAATCTCGGAATCCCATCCCGAATTTTTATTCGCTCTCGGTAGCCAAATGGCTCGTCGTCTCCGCGCCACTACACGCAAGGTGGGCGATCTCGCGTTCCTTGATGTAACGGGTCGCGTAGCACGAACTCTATTGGAACTCTGCAAAGAGCCGGATGCAATGACCCATCCGGATGGTATGCAGATTAAAATTACTCGTCAGGAAATTGGCCGTATTGTCGGCTGTTCCCGTGAAATGGTTGGCCGTGTGCTCAAGACCCTGGAAGAACAAGGTTTGGTCATGGTGAAAGGTAAAACCATGGTGGTCTACGGTACCCGCTAATATTTTGTTCAGCTTAAAAAAACAAAGCCCGCACAATGCGGGCTTTGTTTTTTTATATTGATTCGAAAAACCGGCAACTATCCAATCATTGCTGAACAACAATGATTACCGAGCAAAAAACTCCGCCAGCGCCATGCCCGGTTCGTCTGCACGCATAAACGCCTCCCCCACTAAAAAAGCATTTACATTTTTGTTGCGCATGGCCTGAACATCTGCCGGCGTGAGGATTCCGCTTTCCGTCACAACAATGCGGTCACTGTCAATTTTATCGAGCAATTGGTAAGTCGTTTCCAGGGTCACTTCAAATGTATGCAAATTACGGTTGTTGATGCCGATTAATTTATTGGGTAGTTCAAGTGCGATTGCCAATTCAGCTGCGTCATGCACTTCCACCAATACATCCAGGCCAATGGATTGAGCCAGCGCATTCAGCTCTTTCAATTTTTCCATTGAAAGTGCCGATACAATCAGCAACACACAATCAGCGCCCATAGCGCGGGCTTCGTAAATTTGATATTCATCCACGAGAAAATCCTTGCGAATCACTGGCAAATTCGCTGCCGCACGTGCCTCCTGCAAATACACATCTGCACCCTGGAAAAAATCCACATCGGTTAGGATAGATAAACAGGCAGCACCACCCTGCTCGTAAGAGCGAGCCAGTTCAGCTGGCACAAAATGTTCGCGGATCACACCTTTGCTAGGTGATGCTTTTTTAATCTCTGCAATTACACCCGCCTTGCCCTGTGCAATTTTATTTTCAATTGCCTTTACAAAACCGCGTGCAGGAGGTTGTTGCGCAGCGCTCACTTTTAATTGTTCCAGCGAAACCTGTACTTTACGCTCGGCGATTTCTTCCCATTTGCGCGCGATAATCCTACGCAGTACCGTTGGTGTATCAGACATGGATATTTTTCCAAAAAACGTTTTACAATAATTATTGCAAATATTGTGTGAAAGCCGCTAACTCGCGAATCTTTTCGCCAGCAAGGCTGCTACCAATTGCATCGCGCGCCATTTCCACCCCATCGGCCAGAGTGCTGGCAACGCCACTGACATAAATCGCAGCACCAGCATTGAGTGCGATAATATCGGCTGCTTTTTCAGCGTATTGCCCACGGCGATTACCCAATGCATCACGAATTAACAAGAGTGAATCTTCTGCATTGGCCACACTCAAACCAATCAAGCTTTTGGACTGCATACCAAAATCCTCTGGTTTGATAATGTATTCGCGAATCTCGCCATTTTTTAATTCGGCGATTTGTGTTTCGGTAGACAGGCTGATCTCATCCAAACCATCTTTAGCATGAACAACCATTACATGCTCGCTACCCAAACGTCCCAGTACTTCGGCCATGGGTTTGCACAACTCACCGTTAAATACACCAATCACCTGACGCTTTACATTTGCCGGATTGGTCATCGGGCCAAGCATATTAAAAATGGTGCGCATACCCAGCTCTTTGCGGGGACCAATCGCATGGCGCATGGCGCTGTGATGTGCAGGGGCAAACATAAAACCGACACCTATTTCACGCACACAACGCGCTACTTGTTCAGCGGTAATATCCAGCTTTATACCGGCAGCTTCCAATACATCGGCGCTACCAGTCGAACTGGAAACCGAGCGGTTGCCGTGTTTTGCTACCCGCCCGCCCGCAGCCGCCACAACGAAAGCACTGGCTGTAGAAATGTTGAACAGGTTGGCGCCGTCGCCGCCGGTGCCGCAGGTATCCACCAGATAATTCACATCGATATCAACCGGCGTTGCCAATTCGCGCATCACCATAGCAGCGCCGGTAATTTCATCCAGGGTTTCACCTTTCATGCGCAAGGCAACTAAAAAGCCGCCGATTTGCGCGGGTGTCGCGCCACCAGTCATAACCACACGCATCACGGAAATCATTTCTTCGGTGCTCAGGTCGATACGCGCCACCAATTTCGTCAACGCTTGTTTGATATCCATTGCTTTTACCTTTATGAGTAAGTGCACAGGTCACTGCATGTGCACTTGTTTGTTGTAAGTAAGCTAAAAATATTATCGCAGCAAGAAATTAATAAGCCGTTAAAAAATTGCGCAGCATATCGTGGCCGTGCTCGGTCAGGATCGACTCCGGGTGAAATTGGACCCCCTCCAGCGCGAGCATTTTATGTTTCACCCCCATAATCTCCGCCATACTGCCATCTTCATTTTGGGTCCAGGCAGTAATTTCCAAACAATCGGGTATAGATTCTTTTTCAATGACCAACGAATGATAACGCGTAGCCTGAAACGGATTTTTCAATCCGGAAAATACCCCTTTATTATTGTGATACACGGGTGATGTTTTACCATGCATAACAAACGGAGCGCGAATCACTTTACCACCTAAAGCCTGACCAATACTTTGATGTCCAAGGCACACACCAAGCAGGGGGATTCTTCCAGCGAAGGTTTTAATGGTATCAACCGATACACCCGCTTCAGTGGGTGTACATGGACCTGGGGAAATAACAATTTTTTCCGGTGCGAGCGCAGCAATTTCAGCAATGGTAATTTCGTCGTTGCGCACGACTTTTATATCCGCCCCCAACTCACCAAAGTATTGCACCAGGTTGTAGGTGAACGAATCATAGTTATCAATCATTAAAATCATTTTGCATTACCTTTCACTGCCGCAGTACCTACCATATCAACAGCTTTAAAAATAGCGCGCGCTTTGTTCATGGTTTCTTTCCATTCGAGTGCTGGGACTGAATCGGCCACTACGCCCGCCCCGGCTTGCACATAAAGCTTTCCGTTTTTAATCACAGCAGTACGAATGGCAATAGCGGTATCCATATTACCGTTCCAGGAGATGTAACCCACAGCACCACCATAGATGCCCCGTTTTTCAGGTTCCAATTCATCGATTATTTCCATCGCACGGATTTTGGGAGCACCGCTTAAAGTTCCCGCCGGCAGCGCTGCACGCAATACGTCCATAGCACGTAAGTTACTCTTTAATTGGCCAGTGACATTGGAGGTAATATGCATTACGTGAGAGTAACGCTCGACTACCATCTTATCGGTTAGTTTTACGCTACCAATTTTTGCCACACGGCCGACGTCATTGCGCCCCAAGTCAATCAACATTAAATGTTCGGCAATTTCCTTGGGATCATTTACCAGTTCAATTTCCAGCGCTTTATCTTCTTCGGGGGTGCGACCGCGACGACGAGTGCCAGCAATCGGCCGCACAGTAACCTCGCCATCTTCCAGACGAGCCAGAATTTCCGGGCTGGAGCCCACCACATGGTGATCATCCAGATTCATAAAATACATATACGGCGATGGATTTAAATTGCGCAGGGCACGATAAAGGTTAATGGGCTCGCCATTAAAATCAATTGACAAGCGTTGGGAGACAACCACTTGCATGGTGTCGCCCGCCAGGATGAAATTTTTGATTTTATCGACATAGCGATTAAAACTGTCTTCACCACTATTGGATTTGAACAGCGGCTCGCTGTGGCCGTTGTTATCCAACGATAAACCCGGCATTGCAGGAATTTCGCCGCGCAGCTTTTGTTCCAATTCATCCAAACGTGCGTTAGCCCTAGCGAAAGCGTTCTCAATTTCCGGGTTGGCATGCACCACAAAAATCAATTTGCCGGCGAGATTATCAAACACTAATACTTCGTCAGATACGCTTAATAAAATATCCGGGGTACCTATCACGTCCTTGGGCGTACTCGCTTTCAAATGGGGTTCCACATAGCGCACACAATCATAACCGAAATACCCCACCAAACCGCCGGTAAAGCGTGGTAACCCGGGTAATTCCGGGGCTCGATAACGTTGTTTGAATTCTTCTACAAATGTCAGGGCATCAGCGCAAGTGCGAGTTTCCACAACGGTGCCATCACGCTCTATCTGAATTGCATCGCCGAAAGCTTTGAGTATGGTACGGGCCGGCAAACCAATCATGGAATAACGCCCCCACTTTTCTCCGCCCTGCACGGATTCAAACAAATACGAATAAGGACCAGCGGCCAGCTTGAGGTAACAGGATAGAGGGGTATCCAAATCGGCCAGCACTTCGCGCATGACGGGAATACGGTTGTAGCCTTGGGCAGCTAATTGGGCAAACTGTTCGGAGTTCATGACATTACCTTTATACTCACCAAACAAAGGGGCAAGCTTTTATCTTTATCAACATTGTATTTGCGCAGGCCGATTAACGGGAAAACAGTTAACAGCTATTCAATGCGCAAACAAGGAAAGGCAGGCTCAGCGTAAACCCTGGGAGGTTCACGCAAAGCGAGATGAACTAGCGACGCCATCGGGCGATGAGATGAGTAGCACACTCTGTAGTAAAGGTTGCGAATTTCACGAGGATGATTCCTGTTTGAGCTGAGAGCAAGTGTACTGAAATAAATTGCCAATGCCTACCCTCACGCCATTACCAGCCCTGCAAACAAGTAGATAATTTATACCAGAGCCAATTGCTCGCGCATTTGGGCGATAACAGCAGCATAGTCCGGCGCAGTAAAGATGGCCGAACCGGCGACAAAAGTATCTGCTCCAGCCTCGGCAATTTCACGGATATTGGCCAAGCCCACACCACCATCGACCTCAAGGCGGATCGGAAAACCACTGGCATCAATCAACCCGCGCGCCTCACGCAATTTATCCAACACATAAGGTATAAAGGCCTGACCGCCAAAACCCGGATTGACCGACATCAGCAACAGCATGTCCAGTTTGCCCATGACATATTTGATGTGGTCAAGCGAACTGGCTGGCGTAAGCACCAAACCGGCCTTGCAACCTTTATCTTTAATTAATTGTAAAGAACGATCCACATGGCGCGACGCTTCCGGATGGAAAGTGATATAGGTAGCACCTGCATCAGCGAACTGCACAATCAAATCATCCACCGGCTCAACCATCAAATGCACATCAATTGGCGCAGTGATGCCGTATTTGCGCAGGGCTTTACATACCATAGGGCCCACCGTCATGTTGGGTACATAGTGATTATCCATCACATCAAAATGAATGATATCGGCACCGGCAGCCAACACTGCATCAACTTCCGCACCCAAGCGCGCAAAATCTGCCGAGAGGATTGAAGGCGCTATTTTGTAATCCCGCTTAAAATTCTGCATACGATTAAAGTTCTGCATAATTGTCCCGATATTGATAAATGGCTAACCACATTCTACGTGATAAGGTTTCCCATCAAAACCCACTTCAGAGCCGAACCATGCCTGTAATTATTTTCCTTTGGCCTACTACTACTCGATTTTTATACGCTACGCTGCTGCTATCGTTGTGCACGCTTACAGCACTGGCGCAGGAGTCCGCAACAACAGCGCCTCCTGCAACTGTTAATGAAATCAGCTCCAACAGCCAATCCTCTGAGGCACCACTTTATCCCTCACGCGATATACGTGACAAAAGTTTGATTGCCCATGCACTGGCGGACGATGCGCAATGGCTGGAAACCGAGCACGGGAAGATCCTCGCACTTTATCGTCCCACTGAAGCAAAAACCACTCACGGCATTCTGATCCTTTTTCACGCAAGCGAAGATCCACAGGCTTGGCCACCCATTTTGGAAAATTTGCGCGCCTTCTTGCCGCGCTATGGTTGGGAGACACTTGCCATAAGCCTGCCGCAAAAATATCCGGCTATTGTCCCCGCGAGATCAAGCTCATCATCCACTAGCGTCGCTACAAATACCAACGCGGCGGTAGAAGCTGAACCCACCGATACAACAACTCCGGAGTCTGCATCAACCTCGTCCGCCAGCCCATCGAGCTCGTCAGCCTCATCTATTGTCGGACGCAATTTATTAATACAAGCCTATGTCAACGCAGCGTTGGAATTCGTTAAAGGGAAAGGACAACTCAACGCAGTGATATTGGCGGATAACAGCTCTGTATATCTGGTGTCGCAAACCCTGGCTCCACACATTCAGCTTAACGAGCGTGATTCCACCACCTTGGATGGCCCACTGCAGGCACTGGTAATCACCAATCTCCAAAATCAGGAACCCATTGGCAAAATGGAATTAGAGGAAATTTTTTCACCGCCGCAATTGCCGATACTGGATATCTTTTTTTCGCCCGATAATGCCGGACAAACGGAATCGCGCGATCTACACCGGGCCGTTGCCATGCGAAAAAAAATGGATTACTACCAGCAATTACTGATAGAGATCCAACCAAAACTGACCGAACAGGATGATCAGAGCTATCTACTGGGGAGAGTACGCGGTTTTATGCAGCGACAAGCAGGAGGCACCGAAGTAAAAAACTCACCAGATGACAAGCAAGAAGGACAGAGGCAATGACGATAAAAAACGGGATCAACCGTAAGCTGATCCCGTTTTTCAGGCCTTGATTAACCTGCGGCTATGTATCCCTCATAGCTACCGGCAGTTTCCCTCTTGCGCAGACATGAACTGAGTGAATAGTTGAAAAATTAGGCGCTTCCCTTGACCTTGCTTGGTCAACCTACCTTCCCTGACGACCTCCTTGTTAGAAGCCATTTTCAAGCAAAAGTGGGGAGGCGTATAGTCGCAAACCTCACTGAAACTTGTAGGAAATTAACTACGGCGCACAGTAGTATTTGACGTATTTGTGCAGCGAACTTGCGAAACCCCCACTGTAATCCAATCAAATGTGCGCTACGGGGTTATGTTATTTTGATACTTCCGCATACGCTCATGCACAGCACCAACCAACGGCACATAAGCACCGCGAGTGGCTAGATAGTGTTGATTAAACAATTCAAAATAATCCTGTAGCGCATTGGCAGCACAGCTTTCGTCCACCATTTCCAGACAGAGGCCCGCAGCTTCTGCAGTTGACAAATAATGCTCGTGATGTGACTTACGCACTGCATAACCACGTACCAAAGAGTCTGGCAGCATCACACATGGGATAGCTTCCAGCCATCGGCTCAAATGGAACATACGCCCACTCTGCTTCCAGGTTCCATCCAACAAAATAAATGTGACGAGCCTTTCATCACCATGTTTCAATTCCGTCACTAATGTACGCGACCTGGAACCAGCCTCATTTGCGTCCACGGGAAATACAATCACACAACGACGCAGTGGATCACTTAGCAAACCCACCAATTCTTGTGCTGGTTCAGTGCGACTCCAACAAAAAACATGCGTCTGCCGGGGCAACACGTCAGCGATCAAGCGCCCGGTATTCGTTGGCTTGAATACCTCATCGCGATGCATTAACAATACAAATTCACAGCGTGCTGTCAGCTCAGGGCGCCACGGACAAATACATGCAAACACCGCAAGTTGACAATACTCACAGCGCACTACCGATTTACCCCGGGCAAGAAATTCGCGTGTGGACTCCGCCAATCGCTGTGTGCGCAGACGTAAATATTGATTGGAAAACTCGCTGACCATCAATCACTCACATAGAAAATCAGATACTAAAATTATTAAATAGCAGACGAAAAAAAAGCGCTCTAGTGAGCGCTTTTAATTTGGTGCCCTGGGCCGGACTCGAACCGGCACAGCATTCGCCACTACGACCTCAACATAGCGTGTCTACCAATTTCACCACCGGGGCATTAAACCGTAAATTTACTCTTTCTTGTCTTCCGGCTGAGCTGCCGCATCAGTAGATGCTGGAGCAGCCGCTGGAATTTCGCTAGCAGGCACATCGGAAGCAGAAGGCACTTCTTGTTGTTGTACTGCTGCGGGAACTACCAATCCTTGAGTTGCTACCTTCGAATGGTTTTTTGCAATAATTGCCAAACCGAAGCTAGTGCAAAAAAATACCGTTGCGATTATCCAAGTGGCGCGAGTAAAAAAATTACCGCTACCCTCACTACCGAATACAGTCTGGGAAGCACCGGCGCCAAATGAAGCACCTGCTGCTGCGCCCTTACCTTGCTGCAGCAAAATCAAACCAATAATGGCCAATGCTGCGAGCGAATGAATGATGAGTACAAATTTTTCCATTGCAAAGCTCTCTTGAGCGTTTGATGTTTGGCTATTGAAATTAACCAGCAGCCTTACAGATTGCTAAAAACTCGTCAGCGTCTAACGATGCACCGCCGAGCAAGGCACCGTCGATATCCGGCAATGCAAACAACTGCCGTGCATTGTGCGCCTTGACGCTACCACCGTACAAAATTCTAACTTGACTACCCAATTCACCAAGCTGGGCACGCATAAAGCGATGAACCTCTTCTGCTTGCTCTGGTGTAGC